>JBCNPG010000099.1:0-7975 GCA_039593445.1 Pedobacter sp. | reverse complement strand
CATAATGTTTACCCTAAATTGTTCAAGTTGTTGATTTTTAGGTTGATTTTGGTTCATTTTTTGTTGGTTTGGTTTTGTTGCTTGGGTCTTGCCGTATGTCAAGCCTCTTCATTAGACGGACGAGGGTAGCAAATAGTTGCAAAAAATCTTCAATTTGTTGATTTGGATGATTTGCTTCAAAATCTCTACAGAATTAACTGCTAAGTTGTGCGTTATTAAGGTTATGGATTTTGTTCAACTGGAAGCTTTGGTCAGAGATTACGTGCAACGGCTCTTTCGCGAGAAGCTGAACCCGAAGCTCTATTTTCACAATGTAGCGCATACCCAACATGTAGTAAATGCCGTCCGCGAAATCGGAATGGGTGCAGGCCTCAGCAATAAGGAACTGGAAACCGTGTTGCTGGCTGCCTGGTTCCATGATACGGGCTATACCGAAACCTACCAGCAACATGAATTGGCCAGTGTAGAGATTGCGCTTCGGTTTTTGGCTGCTTATCACTTGCCTCAGCCTCAGCTAGACAAGGTGAGTGCGTGTATTTTGGCTACACAGTTTCCGCAACAGCCTGTCAGCCTGATGGAAAAGGTAATCTGCGATGCCGATTTTTATCATTTCTCGATGGAAAATTACCTGGCCTTTGCCCAATCGCTTAAGCAGGAGTGGGAAGAGGTAATTGGGTTGCAGTACAGTCCTTTGCAATGGAATTCGATCAATTTGGAAATGTTGCGGAACCATCAATATTTCACCAGTTTCGGACAGCATAAACTGCAAAGCTGCAAGGAAAAAAACATCCGTTTGCTGCAACAATTGATTTGATTTATGTTCTTGACGTTTAATTTCATTAATTTGAAGCATGAAAATCCTGGTTATCGAAGACGAGAAAGCTTTACGCGATAGTATATTGAGCTATTTTACGGAAGAAGGCAACATCTGCGAATCGGCCTCGAACTACCAGTCGGCCTCCGAAAAAATAGCCCTTTACAGCTATGACTGCATCCTGCTAGACCTAGGCTTGCCCGATGGAGAAGGCATGGAGTTGTTGCGTAGCCTGAAAAAACTCAAAAAGAAAGACGGCGTGCTCATTATTTCGGCAAGGCATTCGCTCGATTCTAAACTGGCGGGCCTTGATTTGGGCGCCGACGATTATTTGGTAAAGCCGTTTCACCTCTCCGAACTTAAGGCCAGGGTAAGTGCCATTGTAAGGCGTAAGAATTTTGATGGCGACAATGTGATTACCTACCATGAAATTAATGTAGATGTAATGGCCATGACCGTTACCGTAAACCAAAAGCCCGTGGTGCTTACCAAGAAAGAATTTGAACTGCTGGTTTATTTTCTGGCCAACAAAGGCAAGGTGGTGACCAAAAATGCCATGGCCGAGCATTTGTGGGGCGACGAAATGGATATTGCCGACGATTTCGACTTTATCTACACCCACGTCAAAAACCTGCGCAAAAAGCTGCTGGAATGCGGTTCGCCCGATTACCTGAAATCGGTTTATGGAATTGGCTATAAATTTGGAAACTAAATGAAGCTGGCCACCCGATATAACCGCGTCAACCTGCTTGTTTCCTTGCTGGTGCTGATGATCACCGGCGTTATCTATTACACCGTCATCCATTTTATCCTAACCGAAAAACTTGACAAAGATCTGGTGGTAGAAGAAGAGGAGATTATCCAATATGCCAAGCATTACGGCAAATTGCCATTGCCATCCAGTTATATCGACCAGCAAGTGCATTATCGTGAACTGCGCGATACCAGCATAGACGTTCGCAGGTTCTATTATACCGAATACCTCAATGCCAAAGAGCATGAAAATGAACCGGGCAGAAGTTTGGTGACATCGGTAAGCCTGAACGGTAAGAAATACGAAGTGACCATCATCAAGTCGAGGGTAGAGTCGGAAGATTTGGTACGCATTATCCTGCTGATAACCTTGGGGGTAACCCTAATCCTCTTGTTGGCGCTTATGTTGATCAATCGCTTTGTATTGAATAGGTTATGGAGGCCTTTTTATACCATTTTGAACCAGATGAAGACCTACGAGCTGACCAAAATGGGCGATATTGTTCAGGAACCTACCCAAATTGACGAGTTTAGGGAGCTGAATCGCTCGGCCCATGCCATGGCGGCCCGTGTAAAGCAGGATTATAAGGAGCTTAAAAGCTTTGCCGACAATGCCTCGCACGAGATGATGACACCTTTGGCCATCATCAACTCCAAGCTCGATTCGTTGTTGCAGACCGAATCTTTTACCGCCGAACAAGGTGAAATACTAGAAGACATTTATCATGGCGTAGGACGTTTGTTTAGACTCAACCAGTCGCTGTTGCTGTTGGCCAAGATAGAAAACAACCTCATTCCCGATTTGCAGGAAATTGCCATGGAAGAGCTGGTGGCCAGCAAAGCCAGGCAGTTTCAGGAACTATTTGAAAAAGATGGCTTGGTGTTAAAGCTTGAACTGGAACCTTGTACTGTGCAAATGAGCAAGTATTTAGCCGATATCCTGCTGAACAACCTGTTGAGCAATGCCATTAGACATAACCACAACGGCGGGATGGTGGCAATTAAGCTGCAGGCCAATTCCTTGCAAATCAGCAATACGGGTAAGGATATTGCGCTGGACAAGCAACTGTTTGAACGTTTTTCCAAATCGGCCGCCTCCGAAGGCATGGGCCTTGGATTGGCCATCGGCAAACAGATCTGTGCCTTGTATGGTTTCGCAATCAGTTATAGGTATGAAAATCAGTGGCACCACTTCACCATCAATTTTAAGGCTTAACTTAAGCTTCAGGATTTCTACATTTCAGCTACAGAATTGCTACATAATTGGATGCTAGTTTTATTAAAAAATAGTACCATGAAAAAAACAGCTGTATTATGTTTAGCGCTAGGGCTTGCAGTTTCGACAAGCTATGCACAGAAAGTGAGCGCCGGTAAGGTGCCAGCGCCCGTAAAAGCCGCATTTGCCAAAAACCATGCAGGTTTAGCCAAAGTAAGTTGGGAAATGGAAAAGGCCAACTTTGAAGCCGGTTTTACCTTGAATGGCAAAGAAACCAGTGAAGTTTATAGTCCACAGGGCGTGTTGTTGGAAACCGAAGTAGCAATCAAGGTAGCCGAATTGCCCGATGCGGTAAAAATGAAGCTAAAAGGTCTAAAAGTTGCTGAGGCAGCCAAGATTACCAAAGCCAACGGCACGGTGGTTTATGAGGCAGAAGTGAAAGGCAAGGATTTGCTTTTTGATGCACAGGGCAATCCGGTTAAACCTTAGCCAGTTTTATCAATGAAAAATGTTTTGATAGGTGTCCTGCTGTCGTTTTGTACGGTAGGCACTTGTTTGGCGCAGCAACCAGATACGCTGGCTTTGGCCGATGCACAGCAAATTGCATTGCGGAATATCCATCAGGAAATTAAGCCGATCAAATTCAGGCTGGCTGCATTTATAGCTCCCGTGGCACTGATGGGGTATGGTTTTGCAGCAGTTTATAACCATGGCGCACTAAAGGAGCTAGACGAAAGTACGAAGGCCGAGCTACAGGAAGATCACCCCTTGTTTGCGGCTCACGTTGACGATTATATCCAGTTTGCACCTGCTTTGGCCGTTTATGGCCTTAACCTGGCCGGAATAAAAGGGCAACACGATCTATTGGATGCATCAATGCTTTACGTAACCTCGGCTGCCATTATGGGACTTTCTACCCATTTCGTTAAAAATGGCGTGCAGCGCCCTCGGCCTAACAATTCGGGGTTTAATTCCTTCCCTTCGGGGCATACGGCTTCGGCCTTTGCGGCTGCCGAATTCTTATACCAAGAGTATAAGGGCGTTTCGCCCTGGTATGGTTATGCGGGTTATTTTGTGGCCACAGCTACCGGTACCTTGCGCATGTACAACAACAAGCATTGGTTTAGCGATGTGGTAGCAGGAGCAGGCTTTGGTATTGCTTCTACCAAGATCGCCTATTTGGTTTATCCCTACATCAGGAGGTTGTTTACTGGTAAGGCCGCGCAGAATCTTTCGGTGTTGCCTTACAGTCAGGAAGGTGCTAACGGGTTGATGGCCAGCTATAAATTTTAAAATCAGGTTGATGAAAAGGCTTAGCTCCAACTGTAGCAATTCTTCCACTTGCTTCATTAACGTGAAGTACAGTAAATCCGCTCCTCCAATGAAGATCAGCGTTAGACTTTTGGTTTTTTGCGTCATAATGCTCGTGCAGGCCACTGGTGTTAGCGCACAAACGCAACTGAAGAGTATCGACGATTTCTTGCGGGATGCCGTGCGCCTCAGCCCGGTGCTCAAAGATTATAAAAATCAGCAGCAATCCCTGAAAATGGACAGCCTCTTGGCCCTGGCCACCAAAAAGCCACAGGTTTCGGCCGATGCTGCAGGGTTGTATGCGCCAGTAGTGAAAGGTTATGGCTACGATGAGGTGCTGACCAACGGACAGGCTTTAGAGGCCTTGTTAACCGTTAATTACGACGTGCTGAACAAGAAAAGGGTCAATAACCAGCTTGCAGGGGTAAAGCTGCAAAGCGACTCTGTGAAATATGCCAGCCAGCTCTCGCTCTTCGATCTTAAGAAATCGATAATCGATCAGTACATTACGGCCTATGCGAGCCAGCAGGAAGTTGCATTTAACCAAGAGCTCACCCATTTGCTTCAGGAAGAAGAGCGCCTGCTTAAGCAATTGACCCGGAGCAATGTGTATAAGCAATCAGAGTATCTTACCTTTTTGGTTACCCTGCAACAGCAGCAATTGGCGTTAAAACAGTCTGAAATTCAATATAAAAACGATTATGCCACGCTCAATTATTTGGCTGGACTTACCGATACCGCGGCGGTTGTCCTGGCCGAGCCTAAATTAGAAAATAAGGTGGCGCAAATGGGCAACAGTTTTTTTGTGCAACGCTTTACCATCGACAGCCTGAAAAACCTGAACCAAAAACAGGCTATAGATCTCAATTACCAGCCGAAATTTGGCGTATATGCCAACGGGGGCTATAATTCGTCGTTCATGTTGCAACCCTATAAGAATTTTGGCGCCAGCGTGGGCTTCACGGTGTCTATCCCAATTTACGACGGACACCAGCGCAAAATGCAATATGAAAAGCTGAACTTGAGCCAGTCATCGTCGGCCTATTACAAAGATTTTTTCGTGCGTCAGCAACAACAGCAGCTGCGTTTGATTGCACAGCAGCTCCATACAAGCGAAAGTTTGTTCGGTCCGCTGAACCAGCAGCTTAAGTTTGCCAAAGGCCTGATCGAGGTAGACAGTAAGCTGCTGCATACCGGAGATGTAAGGGTGGCCGATTACGTCATTGCCATTAACAACTACATGGCTGCACAGCAACTGCTGAGGCAAACCCTTACCAACAGGCTCAAGCTTATGAACCAATTTAACTACTGGAACAATTAATTTATGAAAGATGCCATCAAAATATTATGTCCTGCGCTTTTTGCGCTAATGGCCTTGGCCTCATGCCGGCAACAATCTGATGCTGAAGCCGAACCTCCTGAGCCAGTTACACCTGTACAAGTAGTTTCGGTAACAGATACTTCGCTGTTAGAAACCATCGAATTCAATGCAGTATCGGCCTATTTGGAAAAGAGTTTTGTGAAGGCCAATATCAATGGCTATATCCAAACGGCCAATGCGCAAACCGGAAAGCAGGTGGGCAATGGGCAATTGCTTTTCAGTTTGATCACCAAAGAAGCGAAGGCCATTGGCAACAGCGTAAACAAACTCGATCCCAGCCTCAAGTTTTCGGGCGTGGCCCAGATCAGAGCGGCACAAGCTGGCCTTATTGTACAGGTCAATCATCAAAAAGGCGATTATGTACAGGATGGCGAGGCTTTGGCCACCATCAGCAACCGCAACAGCCTGGTTTTTGTGCTCGATTTGCCTTATGCCTACAACCAGCTGATCAGTACCAACAAAAATATCAGTATTGAATTGCCCGATGGACAACGCTTGCAAGGCAGCTTGGCCGGTACCATGCCTTCGGTCGACTCGTTGGCGCAAACCCAGCGCTACATCCTCAAGGTAAACGCGTCCAACACCATTCCGGAAGGGCTGATTGCCAAAGTGAAATTGGTTAAAAACAACAGTCCCCATACACAGGTGTTGCCCAAATCGGCCATATTGGCCAATGAAACCGAAGAAGAATTTTGGGTAATGAAAATGATCAACGACTCGACCGCTGTTAAGGTAAATGTGAAGAAAGGCATTGAAAATAATGGTTTTGTAGAAGTACGCAGTCCCAAATTTGCACCAACCGATCGCTTTGTGGCTACGGGGAACTATGGCATAGCCGATACGGCGAAGGTCAAAATCATAAAGTAAGATGAAGAACTTTTTCCTTTCCCATAAAAATCCCATCCTGGCGGTATTGGTTATTGTATTGCTGGGCGGAGCCTATTCTTTTCTGCAGCTCAAAACCTCGCTGTTTCCGGAGATTACTTTTCCCAAAATCAAGATCATTGCCGAGGCAGAACTCCAGCCGGTTGATAAAATGGTACTTACGGTAACACGCCCCTTGGAAAATGCCGTAAAACAGGTGCCCGACCTGCAGTTGGTCAGAAGTACCACCAGTAGGGGCAGCTGCGAATTGTCGGCCTATATGAACCCTGGGGCGGATATCGACCTGAGTCAGCAACGTATCGAAGCACAAATTGCAAAAATCAATGGGTTTTTGCCTCCTGGCGTAAATATTTCGGTCGAGAAAATGAACCCTTCCATTTTGCCGGTAAGCGGCTATAGTTTAGAAAGCCATTCCAAATCGCCTGCCGAGCTTAAACGGATAGCCGATTATACCGTTAAGCCCTTCCTGTCGCAGGTCAATGGCGTGTCGGAAATCAGGGTGATTGGCGGGAAGACCAAAGAATTCTGGGTTGAGCTCGATCCACAAAAAATGCAGGCGCTGAGCATTTCTCCCGATCAGGTAAGCAACGCTTTGGCGCAAACCAATTTTATTAAATCCAACGGCTACCTTTCGCAATCGCATTTCCTGTACCTTTCGGTCACCGATGCCACGGTCAAAAGCAAAACCGATCTGGAAAACCTGGTGCTGGTCAGAAAAGGCAACCGAATGGTTCAGCTGAAGGATATTTCCAATGTGAAAATACAGGAAAGCGTTGAATATACCCGTATCAATGCCAATGGCAGAGACGGTGTGCTGATTGCGGTCATCAAGCAACCCAATGCCAATCTGGTCGATTTGTCGGCCCAAATGGTAGAGAAGGTAAAGCAGTTGAAAAGCATGTTGCCTGCGGGAGTAAGCATCAAACCTTATTATGTACAAGCCGATTTTGTAAACGAATCGGTAAAAAGCGTGAGAGACTGCCTTTGGGTTGGGCTGGCCTTGGCCATTGTGGTAGCCATTGTTTTTTTAAGGTCGTTCAAGGCCAGCATCACCATATTGGTAACCATCCCAATTACCCTTTGCCTAACTATTATTGTACTCTATTTTATTGGCTATTCGCTCAATATCATGACCTTGGGCGCCATTGCTGCGGCCATAGGCTTAATCATAGACGATGCCATTGTGGTGGTAGAACAGATCCATCGTACGCATGAGGAACACCCCGAAGAACCGACGGTAAACCTGCTTATCCGAGCGATCAACTACCTGTTTCCGGCCATGTTGGGTTCTTCCATCAGCACCATTGTCATTTTTATCCCTTTTGTACTCATGACGGGCGTTGCAGGCTCTTATTTTCAGGTGATGACCAATACGATGATCATTGCCCTGGTCTGCTCGTTTTTTGTAACCTGGATCGGCTTGCCAGTGGTTTACCTTTTGCTCACCAAAAATGGCGGGCAGCATTCGTTGCAGGCCAAAGCGAAGGTGCAGGAAGTAAAATCGCAAAACTGGGTACGTTATTTTATCCAACGTTCGTGGATCAGCTTTGCTTTTTTGGCACTGCTGGTGCTCTCTGTGGTGTTGGTGTTTCCCAATCTGCAAACCGGATTTCTG
>JBCNPG010000098.1:0-7988 GCA_039593445.1 Pedobacter sp. | reverse complement strand
AGAAGCCGAACAAAAGGCCAAAGACACCAAAAACACGAGTCCGCCCAAACTGGTGGCCGACAGCGTATTGCTCACCAAGGCCAAGCTCCGGCTCGACAGCATCAAGCAAGACAGTTTGCTAAACCTGCAGCAACAGCAAGCGCTGATCAAGGCCAAGGACAGCTTGAAAACTGCCCAAAAGGTAGCAGACAGCCTGAAAAAAGTTACTGCAGCTGGCAAAAAACCAGCAACTGTTGATCTGAAGTCAAAAGCTGTTGTGTCCAATAAAGCCAATCCGGTTGGCAAGACCAACAAGGATAGCGTAGCCGTGTTTAATCCCGCTGATACCGTTACCGCCAGGGTAATCAAGGCTTATCATAACGTAAGGGTATACAAATCGAATATGCAGGCCATAGCCGATTCGCTGTACTACACTTCGGCCGATTCGGTATTGCGCTGGTACAAAAATCCTATTTTGTGGTCTGACGGCACCCAAGAAACAGGCGATACCATTAACGTATTCTTTAAAAATAAGAAGACGCACAGTTTTCAGGTGCTGCAAAATGCCTTTATCGTAAACCTCGAAACCGATACCACCAAGTTTAATCAGGTTAAGGGCAAAAAGATCACCGGCTTTTTTCAGAACGGCGAACTGCGCGACATGTATGTAGACGGCAATGCCGAAAGCATGTACTACAACAAAGACAAAAATGGCAATTACGACAACCTGAACCAAACGGTGAGTGGCCGTATCAAATTCAGGTTTGCCGATAAGGAGCTTTCTGAAGTAACTATCATTAAGAAAAACGAGGGCACGATGTTCCCCATCGACAAAATGCCAAAGGAACCTTTGCTAACCGGATTTATCTGGAAGCCAGAATTGAGGCCACGTAGCAAAGCCGACGTGATTAAAGGCAGGCCTAAGCCCAAAGCTACGCCCAAAACTTCACCTGGCGACAAATCGAAAACAGGCGACAAAACCAAAGGCGTTGACCCTAGTGGCGTGAGGCCTATCCTGCCCGGCAGCAAACCTGCAACAAATCCGGCACCAAAACAGGTCGAACAAAAACCGGCTACCCTGGGCAAGCCTTTAGAAATGGCACCCGTAAAAACCGACACCGGCAAAGTTGTTTTACCGAAAAAAGCGAATTAGAAATAGGCGCACCATTAGGCTTAATAGTCCTCAATTCCTTCCATGGCTAAAAGATAATAGTTTACCCTTTTAAAAATGTAAGCAGTTGGCGCATGGCTGAAGCTCGGTGGCTGATTTTATTTTTTAGTTCCAAATCCATTTCGGCAAAGGTTATATTATAGCCTTCTGGTTCAAAAATAGGATCATAGCCAAAACCATTGGTTCCTACGGGTTCTTGTCTGAGCTGTCCGTTTATTACGCCTTCAAACAAATGGTTTTGACCGTTTTGCATCAGCGAAATTACGGTTTTGAAACGCGCTTTGCGGTTGGTTATGCCTTCCATCTTCTCTAAAAGAAATTCGAGGTTGGCTTGGTCATTTCTAACGCCACTATAGCGCGCCGAGTAGATACCCGGTTCGTTGTTCAGGGCTTCTACCTCCAGGCCACTATCATCGGCAAAGCAGTCGAGCTGAAAGTTTTCGGCAACATAACGGCTTTTCAGCGTTGCATTTTCGGCAAAGGTATGTCCGGTTTCCGGGATATCTACATCGCAGCCAATACCGGCTAGGTTTAGCACTTCATAAGCAGGTGCCAACAGCTCGCTCACCTCTTTGGTTTTATGGGCGTTATTGGTAGCAAAAACAAGTTTCTTCATGGATGCCAGATTATTTTTTAAGTTGTTGCAGGCTTCCCCAAAGCACCTTTTTGCTCTGTTGGTCGCTATCCAGCTGGTGAAGGTTGTGGGTAAAGATGAACTGTACGTTGTTTAGCATAGCCAATTGGTGCAAAGGCTGCGTTGCCAATTCGAGCAATTGGGCAGTTACGCCGAATGCAAGCACCAATTTGCAGTTAAAGAAGCTTTTGAAGTCGTCAAATTTGGCTCCGTTATAATTCGCATAATTGACCAGCGCAAAGTCGTTGGCGGTAAGATCGATGGCTTTCACCAACTTGCGCAGCAGCTCTCTTCCCTGTTCCGTACTTACCTCATTGGCGTTATCGTTGACCAAAATGAGGATCTGTTTCTGGTTTTTACCCAAATATTTAAACTCATAACTGGCTCTAGGCGCTGTTTGCGGACTTGGCATGGCAGGTAGGGCCGTTACTTTTTCGGCCACGGGCACCGGCTCTGCTGGAGACAAAGCGACAGGCTCCGGTTCTGACGCTTGAGGAGGTACAACCCTAAGTGGTTCAATAGAAGCCGGTTGCACATCCTGCTGCACCAAATAAACGTCTTCAGTAAAAAATAAACGTAAAGCTTCTGCGTTATTGGTAAGTTGGTTCACCTTCTTCTCTTTTCTATTGAAATTATTTTCTGTTAAAATTAGTTAAATATCTTATTATAGCGCCTTAAATTATTACTTTTATCCATTAAATTTATAGCTGTTGTCTCTTGTGAGAAAAGTCTGTTGCATTTTTATTTTCTGTTCTTTGGTCCATGTTGCTTTTGCCCAAAATGTTGCCTCCGTTAATGGCAAATCGATCAGTAGCAAAGAGTTTATGTGGGTCTACAAAAAAAATCATGCTGGGGTGGCTAATGCCTCCTATCAAGACTTAGCCGCCTACCTCGACCTGTACATTAACTTTAAATTGAAGGTAATGGATGCAAAATCGATGGGGTTAGATGCCGACACCGCCTATAAAAAGGAAATTAATGGATACGAAGACGCCCTGAAAGCACAGAAAAAGACCTCGCCCAAAAACATCGAGTACAATTTCATCATGAACGAGTACCGGGAAGGCGTGCTGATGTTCAATGTTTCGGAAAAGAAAATCTGGAGCAAGGTGCAGGACGACGAAACGCAAATCCGTAATTTCTACAACAAAAATGCTGGCAACTATGTCGGCAAAAGCTTTGAAGATGTCCGCGGACAGGTAATTGCCGACTACCAGCAGAGCCTCGAAGACCAATGGATCAAATCTTTAAGGGCAAAATATACCGTAAAGGTAAACGAAGACGAACTTAGAAAGCTGGCCAAGCCCTGAAGCCATGTGTTAGCCGAATAATATTAACTTTGCACCAGAAATAATTGAATACACTTATAATGAAGAGATTTCTAATCATCGCAGGCCTGCTCACTTGCCTGTTTATCAATGTACAAGCACAAAAAACAACCATAGATAAAGTGGTAGCGGTAGTAGGAAGCAACGTGATCCTCCTATCCGACCTCAACCAGCAATATGCTATTTTCCTTAACCAAGGCAATCCGCCCGATACCAAGGTAAAATGCTATTTCCTGCAACAAATGCTGATCCAAAAACTGTTAAAGCAACAGGCAGAAATCGATTCGATCATGGTTGACGATAGCCAGGTTGACGACGCTTTGGACAAACGCATGCGCTACCAAATCCAACGTATGGGCGGACAGGAACGCCTGGAGCAGTTCTTGCAAAAATCGGTACTCCAATACAAAGACGAGATGAGGCCTGAGGTAAAAGAAGGCCTGATTGCCGACAAAATGCAACAAAAAATTACCGAAAACACAACCGTAACGCCTTTGGAGGTTAAAAAATATTTCGAAAGCTACAACAAAGACAGCTTGCCTGATATCGGCACAGAAGTAGAAGTTGGCGAGATTGCGCTTTATCCTAAGCTAACCAAGGCCGAAAAACAAAGGTATTACGACAAGATAGAATCGTACAGGCTGCGTATCAAAAGCGGCGAAGATTTTGGCTTCTTGGCCAAGAGCTACTCTGAAGATCCAGGTTCTGCCTCAGATGGTGGCGACATGGGCTTTATAGACAGAAGCACCATGGTGAAAGAGTTTACGGCTTGGGCATTTAAGCTCAAAGCTGGCGAAATGTCGCCGGTATTCGAAACAGAATACGGCTATCATATCCTTCAGGTAATCGAACGCCGAGGCGAGCAGGCGCACGTGAGGCACATCCTGATCAGGCCACAGACTACCCCAGCCAGTTTAGAACGCGTCAAGCTTAAAGCTGATAGTATCTATAAAGACATCGTCGACAAAAAACTGCCATTTTCTTCTGCGGCCTCGCTTTACTCAGACAACAAAGAAACCCAGTATAATGGCGGTATGATGCTTTACGCCGATAACCAAACGGCTAGAACTACCTTTATTCCGGTTGAAAAACTTGACCCTTCGGTATTTGTGGTTATCGATACCATGAAAGTAGGCGAAGTTTCAAAACCTATCGCATTCAGCAGCCAGCAAGATGGCAAGGAAGGCTACAAATTGTTCTTCTTAAAATCTAAAACCCCGCCTCATAAGGGCAATTTAGAACAGGATTATCCAAAGTTTAAGGAAAGGGCGCAACAGGAAAAAAATTCGAAAGTAATGAGTGCCTGGTTTGAAAAACGCAGAGAAACTACTTATATTAGGATCGATGACGAGTTTGCTACTTGCGACGAGATGAAACTTTGGGTTAATAAAGACAAGAAACAATAGATGCAATTTAATAACGAGGTCGAAGCGGTAGATGCCCTGCACCAATCTTTCAAGAACATTAAGGCCGAAATTGGCAAAGTGGTTATTGGCCAAGACGAAATCGTAAAATCTGTACTCATCGCCATATTCAGTAATGGGCACTGCCTTTTGGTAGGGGTGCCCGGATTGGCAAAAACCTTATTGGTGCAGACCGTTGCCAGTGTTTTAGACCTCGATTTTAACCGCATCCAGTTTACGCCAGACCTGATGCCCAGCGATATTATCGGGGCAGAGATCTTAGGCGAAGACCGACATTTTAAATTCATAAAAGGCCCTATATTTTCGAATATCATTCTGGCCGACGAAATTAACCGTACACCTCCAAAAACACAGGCTGCCTTATTGGAGGCCATGCAGGAAAAAGCGGTAACCGCAGCGGGCCATACCCATACCTTGCCACAGCCTTTCTTTGTATTGGCTACGCAAAACCCTATTGAACAGGAAGGCACCTATCCCCTTCCAGAGGCACAATTAGACCGTTTCATGTTCAATATCCAGCTTAACTATCCCTCATTTGCCGATGAGCTGACCATTGTCAAAAACACCACCAGCAACAGGGAAGTGCAACTGAACAAAATTGTTAGCGCCAGCGAAATCCAGTATTTCCAAAAATTGATCAGAAATATTCCTGTTACAGATAATGTATTGGAGTATGCCGTAAAATTGGTGGCTAAAACCCGTCCAAATACCGAGTTTGCTTCCACAGCTGTGAATAATTACATTTCTTGGGGCGCCGGCCCTAGGGCCTCGCAGTTTTTGATTTTGGGCGCCAAATGCCATGCAGCCATTTCGGGTAAGTACGCACCGGATATTGAAGATGTACAGGCCGTTGCCGAGCCTATCTTGCGTCATCGCATTGTGCGCAACTACCGTGCAGAAGCCGAGGGATTATCGATAGAACAACTCATTAGAGATTTATTTTGATCAGTTAGGCTACTGAATTAAGCCAACAAATCAGCCCCAACTCTCCCTATGCCAAAATCACCAAGCTGTTGGCGCTTTGCCGGATAGACAAATTATTTGGCTACCTTAATCAGGATAACTACAATTCCTGTATGAAGAACAGCATTTTTATTCTCCATATTGCCATTGCGCTCATTTTGCTTACGCACGCCATTCCCGGCATGTTCAACGGGGGCATACATAGCTTCGGGCAGGATTACCTGAACCAAATCGGTTTTGCACCCATAGGCGTACCTTTGGCCTGGGCCATTAAACTATCGCATGTACTTTGTGCCATTCTTTTATTGGCCAACAAATGGGTAAAACCAGCAGCCTTGTTCACCATTTTTATACTCGTAATGGGCATTGTACTCGTCCATTTTAAAGAGGGCTGGTTTGTAGTTGGCGGGGGCAGAAACGGCGTAGAATACAATTTGCTGCTCATCTGCGTATTGGTAGTCATCATGCTCAACAACAAGCCCAAGCCTATTGCCATCCAATCGCGGCTTTAATTGGTAGCCAAATTATTGGTGATAGTCGGTAACTGTAACCTTGCCACCAAATAGGCTTTTTTGGCCCTGTGTTGCCTTAAATTTTTTCACGGCGTTGATAGCCTTCACCAAGTTTGGCAAAGCGGTATTGTTAGAGAAAGGCTGAAAAACAAAAATAAGGCGACCATCTTTAGCATAGAGGCTAAGCGAATTGATATTAGGCTTGTTCATGGCCATGGTGGCTATAGTGTCGATATTGATCTGTTGCAAAGGCATCCCATTTTGGTTAATGACCAGGCTTTTACCTGCCATGCCTACTTCCAGCTTGGGATAAACCAGTCGTGCGATAAAAAACACTGGTGCCACGAACGCAATACCAACCCCAATCCCCAAGACCTTGGTTCCACCAGACGATTCGCCCATGGAGTTGACAAAGTTGGCCACTTTGTCTAGACCTACCAAACCAAACAATAAGCCGAAGGCCACTACCAAATACACGAGGGCGGCGATTAGTCCCACCCTCCTATTGATTTGCCTGAATACGATTGGTTTCATATTTTTTGGCTAATTGTTGCGATTAAGCTGTCCCATTAAATTTGGATAATCAGTTACAATGCCATCAACACCCAAGTTCATCAAATACTCAATATCGGCCACCGAATTCACCGTCCACGGAATGATCTTTACACCAGCCGCATGGCATTTATCGACCAGGTTCTTACCTACCAATACCGAATAAGGGCTATAAATGGTAGGTTTAAAGCCCAATTCTTTGATGTTGTTTTCGAAATCTTCCTTCTCGTCTATACCCAATGAGGTACGCATTTTCGGATATTTTTGATGCAGGTATTTTAGAGACCGCATATCAAACGATTGGATAATGACCCTTTTTTCCAGCTTTCTTTGCTTTACGATACCCATGATGATGTCTACAAATTCTTCTGGACTTGGCTGGAATTCGCCATCGCCATTACGGATCAGCTTGGTTTCGATGTTGTAATCGGGCTTAGGCAGCTTCTTGAGCTTGACATAATTCTCAACAGAATCCAACAGTTCGCCTAGCAAGGGCTTATAAGCGGCTATTTTCTGCTGTCCAGGAAATCGGGGATGGATTTTGCTGCCCACGTCGAACTTTTTTACTTCCTCGTAGTTCATCTGATAGATATTGTATTTTTTCTGATCTTTCAACGTAATCGGTTTGCCTTCTGGCGTTAGGCTATACTCGAAGTTAAAATAGGGCTCCTGCGACACCACAGCCTGTTTATCTTTAGAAATGACGATCTCCATTTCAAGTGTGGTTGCACCCAATTCGAGGGCCTTAATCATTCCAGGAATGGTATTTTCGGGCATGATGCCCCGCGCGCCGCGATGTCCCTGCACATCGAACTTATTTTGTGCCAGCGCAGGCAATGAAATTAGGCAAACAACAAGGAGGAGTAAGTGTTTCTTCATGTCCATTTTGGAGCAATAATGAAGCCAGTTTTTGAGCTGTAAGAAAGGAAATAACCAAAACCGAAAAGCCAAAAAGGAGAAAACTCAAGAGACGAGATTGCTACATCAATCGGAGTGCATCATGCTGATTCTTGGAGCTAAATACCCGTTGCCAATCAACAAAAAAGGATCCCAGCATAGCCAGAATCCTTTAAGGTTTATATTTGGTTGGTTTGGTTAACGTTCGGCCAAGGTAAATATTTGGGTCATGATGTTCCAATTGCCATCGCTCTGGCGCTCCCAAATAAACAGGTAGTTAAAGCTTTCGCGCAAATCGGTTTTGTAATCGATGGTAGCCACGCCATAAGTGTAGGCCAAATCGCCACCCAATGCCTTATCGGCAGCGGTAGTTTTCAAGTTGATTTTATCTACCATGCGGTTATTGAATGCCTGGATGCTTTCTTTGCCAGAAATGGTCTCTGTGCCTGGGAACAGCAATTGTGCATCTTTATTCAAGAAACCTGCAAAAGCACTTGGGCCATACGACTTCAAGGTGGCATTTAATGT
>JBCNPG010000097.1:0-7995 GCA_039593445.1 Pedobacter sp. | reverse complement strand
CACGAAGGGCCGACAAAAACCGTCTCCGATTTCAAAAACGATCTGATCCAAAGCATGATCAACAACATGTTGGGTGCACGCTTGCAGGAAATTACCCAAAAAGGCAATGCACCATTTTTATTTGCCCAAAGCGCCTATGCGCCTTACCAGGGAGGCTTGGTTTGGGGTGTCAGCGCATTTCAAACCATAGCCGTAGCCAAAACTGCCGGTGGCTTGGCCGATGCCTTGAACGCCGCCCTAGCAGAAAATGAGCGGATGGCCAAATTTGGCTTTACCAACAGTGAATTCGAAACCGTAAAGAAAAAAGTTGAAGCCGGCATCGAAAAACAATACAAGGAAAAAGACAAAACCAAATCGGCTGTCTATGTAAATCAATATCTGGAAAATTTCTTGGTTGGTGCCAGCATCCCTTCGGCCGATTACAATTACAACGAAACCAAGAAGATACTTCAAAGCCTGACCTTGGCCGAAGTTAATGCCATGGCGAAAAGCCTGATTACCAAAACCAATCAGGTCATTGTGGTACAGGCACCAGAAAAAGAGGCCAAAGACCTTCCAACCGAAGCCCAATTGCTTGCCGTACTTAAAAATGCGGGCAACAACGTAAAACCTTATGTAGACAATGCAGTAAACAAGCCTTTATTGGCCACTATTCCTGCTGCAGGCAAAATTGTGAGCGAAAGCAAAAACGAAAAAGTAGGCGTAACCAGCCTAACGCTGAGCAATGGCGTAAAAGTGGTGCTCAAACCCACCGACTTTAAAAACGACCAGGTTATTTTCTACTCTTTTGCCAAAGGCGGTTCTTCTTTGGCCAGCAATAACGATTACCAATCGGCAGAAAACGCCAACCTTATTGCACAAAGCGGCGTAGGCGAGTTTAATCCTACCCAGCTCAACAAATACCTGGCTGGCAAGGCGGTATCGGCCAGTGCCTATATCAATTCGGAATACCAAGGATTTTCGGGCAGCAGTACGCCTAAAGACCTCGAAACGGCCTTCCAGTTGATCTATGCCTATGCCACCAATCCACGCAAGGACGCTGAAATATTCAATAAGAACATCAGCGACTTTAAAGTAATTACGGCCAACAAAAACAGCAGTCCAACCAGCGTATATGCCGACACCGTACAGGCTGTAATGGCCAACTACAACAAACGCGGCATGCCAACTACCTTGCAAGACATCGACAAAATCTCGCTAGATAAGGCTTTTGCCTTTTACAAAGACCGTTTTGCTGATGCAAGCGGACAGACCTTTGTGTTTGTGGGGAATTTTGACGTTGAAAAAATAAAGCCTTTCATTACGACCTATCTGGCCAGCCTACCAGCGCTGAACAGAAACGAGAACTTTGTAGACCTTGGCATCAATCCGCCAAAAGGCAAAGTAAGCAAAACCGTATACAAGGGACTGGAAGACAAGGCGACGGTACAATTGTACTTTCATGGCGACTACGATTATAACGTTGACAACAATACACAGCTAGAAGCCCTAAAAAGCGCCTTGGAAATCAAAATCCTAGAGCGCCTGCGCGAAAAGGAGAGCGGAGTTTACAGTCCCGGCGTACAGCTCAGCGTAGAAAAATATCCTTCGGCACATTATTATTTCGCCATTTCCTTCAACTGTGCCAAGGCTAACGTAGACAAGCTGATCAATGCGGCCTTGGATGAGGTAAACTCGTTCAGACAAAACGGTGCTACCGAAGACGATATCAAAAAATTCAAATCTGAGGAACTTAGACAAGAAGAACTAAGCTTAAGAGAAAATGGCTTTTGGTTAAACTATTTGGCCAACCGACTTAAATACGGCGAAAGCCTTGAGCAGGTGTTAAGCGATAGGGACCGCGTAAACAGCGTAACCGTAGCCAGCACCAAAGCTTCGGCTCAAAAATACCTGAATGGCGATAATTATATCCGCCTGGTACTTGTTCCAGAAAAATAAATCCTAAATAACCAGGGGCGTATATCAACTATATGCCCCTTTATTTTTTTATCGTGAACCCAACACTGCATATTTTAAATGGCGATGCCACTTGGCAAAGCTTTAAGCAAACAGGCCTGCAAGGCGATGTTTTGGTCTGGCGTGAAATCTTATCTGAAGGACCTGTTTCCATCGATGGTCTCTGGCAAACCAGGGCTAAATGGATCAACGAAACCTACGGTGAACCACCTACAGGCTATCAGCAGCAAGTGCTTGCCGAAATAGAAAAATTAAATCATCTTGAAGGGTACGGCCAACTTGTGCTTTGGTTCGAGTACGATTTGATTTGCCAAATCAACCTGATTTGCATTTTAGATCTGTTGCATCAATCGGCCAGCCCGTTGCCAAGCATTTACCTCATTTGTCCAGACCATTTTGACGGCATTCCTAATTTTAAAGGCTTGGGAGAGCTTAATCCGAACCAGCTAGCCAGTTTATGGCCAAGCCGGATAAAACTGCAACAGAACGACTTGGCCTTTGCCAGCGAGGCTTGGCATACGTACGTTGCAAACAACCCGATGCAGCTCGAAGATTTCCTTCATCGCGACTTTGGGCAATTGCCTCTACTCAAGAAAGCACTAGAGGCACACCTCTTGCGTTTTCCACAAGCACCCGATGGCCTCAACCTTATCGAAAATACATTAATCGAAATCGTTGATTCAGGTAAGCACAGCAAAGCTATGATCTATCAGGAATTTTGGGAAAGAGAACCCATTTACGGCCTTACCGATTTACAGCTAGACCATATTTTGAGCCAACTACAAGGCAAAGACAAAATTACAGCCACTTTAAGCCCATAATTGCTATTTAGCCTGAACGCCTACCGGACCGCTCGGCTCGCTTTCGTTCTTTAAACGGTCCAGAGCCGTGACCAAATAGTTATAACGCTTGCCTTTTTCAACGTTCGTATCCAAGTAAAAAGTAAAGTCTTCAAAACTGATGTGAACGATATTTTTGGCATCCAGAATGGAGATCTTCTCGCCTTCCTCAAAACGATACACCACATAGCCCGAAGCCGTTTCGCCATCTTTGGCTTTTACAGGCTTGGTCCATTTCAGGTTTACGCCATCGGCTTCGGCTTCGGCTGTAAGGTTTTGTGGCTGATTAGGCATTACATCATCCAGCCAAGGCATTTGTGGAGGCAAAGCCGGATATTTGTACAAATCATTGCGCAGCGAATCGGCAACCGCACGAGCCACGGTAGAAAGTGATTTGGAACTGAAAAATACGCTACCCTGCACACGGTTGTTGGCCCTGATGTATCGGATCTGGTTAGGAATTTCGCTCAACTTGCCCCAAGCCGCTTCCTGCCTTGACGGCATACCATGCACCAAATAGGCCGCCTGCCCAATATAAAGATGCCGTCCGTAGGTATTATTGCTCCACCAATCGAGCAGCACCCCAAAAGGCGCCGCTTGGCGGCTAAACGTAAAATAAATCTGCGGGTTGATATAGTCTACCCACCCCTCCTTGATCCATTTCCTCGAATCGGCATAAAGCTCTCCGTAGTTGGAAAGTCCATTGGTTTTCGATCCCAGCGTATCTTCGCGGTAGTTGCGCCAAATACCAAAAGGGCTTACGCCAAACTTCACATATTTTTTATAATGGTGCACACTGTCGTTCACCATTTTAATCAGCAGGTCTACATTGTTTCTGCGCCAATCGTCTATATTGGTAAAGCCGTTGGGATATTTGGCAAAAGTTGCACTGTCTTTAATGGTTTGTCCGGCAATGCGGTAGGGATAAAAATAATCGTCGAAATGTACCCCATCAATATCATACTCCTTCACCACATCCAAAATGACCTGCGTAATATAGGCCCGCACTTCGGGCAATCCCGGATCGAACAGCTTCTGGCCACCATAAGTGTAAAACAGTTCCGGCCTTTTTTGGGTAATGTGTTCTGGACTGGTTACCGCATTGGCGCTCATGGTGGCACGGTAGGGATTGAACCAGGCGTGCAGCTCCATGCCTCTTAAATGAGCCTCTTTAATGGCAAATTCTAAAGGATCATAACCCTGGGCGGGCGCCAATCCCTGCTTGCCCATCAGCCAGTGGCTCCACAACTCGCGCGATTTTGCGTAAAGTGCATCCGCCGTAGGCCTAATCTGCAACATTATCGCATTAATTCCGTTCTTCTTATGTTGCTCCAAGATACCTATCAGTTCCTGCTTTTGCTGATCAACGGAAAGGCCTGGCTTTGAAGGCCAGTCTATATTGGTAACGGTAGCTACCCATACACCCCTAAACTCTCGTTTTGGAGTAATTTTTGTGGTAGTTTGCGCTGTTAGGGAAAATGAGGTTACTAATGAAAGTAAAAGTGCAATAAGAGGGCTTTTATTCATTATTTGGTTTGGTAATAGCAAATAGGTTCAGTTTAAATTCTGTAGTCGTAAAGATACACTTTGGTGTAAAACTTTATAAGTAACGGTTTTTTCTAAAAAATCTGATACAAAAACATTGCAAATTTAAGCTTTTCATTTTTTTATATTATGTTAGCCTCCCCGTAAAATGAAAATTAAATTAAAGTTTATTGCCTTCGCTTTGATGTCAGTAAAAATTAATGACTATGCAAAATCAGGATCCCGTAAATAAAATAGACAGGAATAAGGTCTATTTTTTGGTTATTGTTATCGCCGCGCTCTTAGGCATCAATGCCTATCTCTATTTCAAAGACAAACAGCAAAGCAGCCGCTTTGTTACAGTAAATACTGAAAAAGACCGCCTTAAGCTTGAAGTAGAAAAAATTGAAGTGGAGCTGGACCGAGTAAATGCCATCAATGTTAGCCTGAGCGAAAAGCTACAGCACGAGCAACAACTGGCCCGAGAAAAAATAGCCGAACTCAAGCTGGCCCTGCAAAAAGGAGAACTGACCCAGGGCGACCTCGACAAGGCGCAAGCGCAGGTGAAAGAACTGAGGGAGTTTGTAAAAAACTACAACGACCAGATCATCAGGCTCGAAAAAGAAAATTCCTACCTCAAATCAGAACGCGACAGCCTAAAAAATACCGCCAACGCCATTAACCAAAAAGCACAGAGCCTAGAGCGCGAAAACGAAAACCTGAGCGCAAAAGTAAAGGCAGGCGCCGCTTTAAAGGCGGCTAAAATAAACATTACCGCTTTTAAGGTAAAAAGCAGCGGTCGTTTGGTAGAAGTAACGCGTGCCAGCACGGCTAAAAAGCTCATCATCGACTTTTCTATCGCCCCCAATACGCTTGCCGAAAAAAACTACCATAAAATCTACCTTCGTGTGTTCGATCCTGCCGGCAACCTCATTGCCAATGGCAACAACCTGTTTGAAGCCGACGGACAACAGATGCAATACAGCAGCGCCATCGAAATCTCGTATAATGACGACGATACCACCTACAAAATTGACTGGACCAATCCCAAAGAGTTCATGAAAGGTGCCTACGCCATTATTCTTTATGCCGATGGCTTTGTAATGGGCAAAGACCAGATTGTGTTAAGATAGCTCTACCAAAGGGAAGCTGAAGTAAAACGTAGTTCCCTGATTTACCTCCGACCGAAACTCTATGGTTCCGCCTGCATTTTCTGTTGCCTGTTTAACAAAGGCCAGTCCCAAACCGGTACCCGAAGATTTGGTGGTAAAGTTAGGGACAAAAATCTTATGCTGCAGGCTTGGGTCTATGCCCTTGCCGTTATCTTCTACCTCGATGTAAACATGCTTTTCGTCGTTGATGATATGGATCTTGATGGCGCATTTTTCACGGCCTTCAGAAGCTTCTATGGCATTCTTGAGCAGATTGTTGAAGGTGCGCAGCATCTGGTCTTTATCTCCCAAAACTACGATGCTTTTATTGGTGCGGTTAAGCACAACGATTTCGATGTTCTCGGCGGTATTGAATACGGCAATGGCTTGTTCGATAACCGGCAACAGTTCCAGGTTTTCGAGTTTGGTATCAGGCATTTTGGCAAAGTTCGAAAACTCTGAGGCAATGGTGGCCAAACTATCGATCTGCTCGACAAATGATTTGTTGAAACTGGCAAACTTTTTCTCGAAGTTCGGATCTTTTTCCTTCCAGGATTTTTCCAGCAACTGAACCCCCAGTTTTAATGGTGTAAGCGGATTCTTGATTTCGTGGGCTACCTGTTTGGCCATTTCGCGCCAGGCGCTTTCGCGTTCGGATCGGGCCAGCTTATTGGCACTGGCCTCCAGGGCCGCAATCATTTTATTGTACTCTTTAATCAAGGAGCCGATCTCATCCTGCCGGTGCCAAACAATGGGCTGGTTCTTCTGCCCCAATTTGGTCTTCTTGATGCTCTCCTGTATAAACGTAAGCGGGTTGGTAATCTGATTAGCCAAAAACACCGCCAATACCCCAATAAGCACGAATACCAAAGCATAGATGTTGATCAGCGTATTGATAAACAGCCCTATTTTCGCTTCGTAATCCTGCTCGTTCGAATAGTAGGGAATACCAATGTAGGCCACCGTTTGGTTCTGTGCATTACGAATAGGCGCATAGGCGGCCGCGTATTTGAAGTTGCCTATTTTTTCTGCCGTATTCAGGTACTCCGAGCGCTGTTTCAGGTGCAGTTCTATGTAGGCCTTAGAAGCCATTTTTCGGCCCAAAATACCATAATTGTACATTTTTGGCAAAGAAGTAAGGTACAAATCGCCATTGGTGAGGTAAAGGTTCAGGAACGAGGCATTTACATCGGCAAACTGGCTAAAAGCCGATTCGGCCTCGGCATCTTTCTTCAACATGCCACTGTTCAAGATTTGGCGCTCGTAAGAAAGCTGTACTTTTCTCAGTTTTTCCCTGATGGCTCCCTCCTGCTGCTTCAGGTATTCGTCTTTGATGTAAAAAAAGGTAGTCCAGCCTACAATGAGCAAGGTAGCCACTACCGACAAAACAATGGAGAACTGGATACGGGTTTTGTAAAGGATCTTATTGGCGTTGATCATCAGGTAGCGGTTAATGCTGAACCAGCCACCTTGGTTACTGTTGATGTTTTTAACCAGCCACATGAAGACATACAGCAGGATGCCAAACAAGATGAACACCAGAAAAAAGAAAGACAGCGTAGCCAGGCGCACCACATAAGGAATTTTGCTCTTGGTAATGACAATGAGTTTCGAGGCGTCGGGCTTGTAGATGGCATGACCATAGCTGGTGCCGTCGGCCGTATCTTCGCTTATAAACTCGACCTTCCCAATTGCTCCTTTAAAATTCTGGTTAACCATGTCGTAGGTGTACGTACCCGACTGGCTGTAAAGTTTATTGTCTTTATAAAATGCAAAAGAATAATCGCTAAAATCCTCGTCGCTCTTGAGTTTGCCGTCTATCAGCAATTCGGGGAAATGGCTATTCGAATCGTAAGGTTGCGATTTGAGTTCGATTACCATGCTGCCCAACAGGTTTTTGCCTTCGAGGACAGGAATGATGCAAAAGTAGCTCTGAAAGCCAAAGGTGTTATTGATGCGATAGGCGAATTCCGTTTCCTGCACTTTTACGGCACCCGACCGCACCAAGTCCCTAAACTTTGAAAAGGGAATTACTTCTTCCTTTTTTAAGGTCGAATCCTGATTATTGTACTCGTACATCTTGTAATCGAAGCGCGACAAATAACCGTCAAGATACCTTTTCACGATGTAATTGTGGAAGCTGCTGGTTTGGCTAAGCGATGGACGCTTAAAATAGTCGACTACCAGCGAATCGGACGACACGCCCTTTTCAAAGCTATCGATCGAATTGATAACTTTTGGATCGTCTGAATAAGGGAGCTTTTCGGCAATGGTTGCCCTGATGCCCCTTTCCTTGATATCGATGTACTTGACATATTTGATCGCGGTTAGGAAAGCCATACATAGGAATAGCGTGGCAAAAATACCAATCGAAAACCGTCGGTGCTGTATGTAGCCATTCCACGCGATGATAAAAATGAACAGCGCGTAAACCAGGAAAAAAACATTAAAATCGTCGATTACCTTGTATATAAAATAAGCCGCCAGCAAAGTCAAGAAAACAAAAAGGCGTTCGCGGTTATCAA
>JBCNPG010000096.1:0-8003 GCA_039593445.1 Pedobacter sp. | reverse complement strand
GATATATTTAACACCAAACAGCTAAGGATAAACTGCAACCTTCATAGAGGTGTGGTCGTTATTTTGCCAGTAGTTCTATTTTCAGGCTTTTATTTGAGGGTTATTTCATAGTCTCTCCCTAAATTCCCTTTAGATAAAAACAAAAAAGCGAAAATCTATTCAATTTGAACAAATTTTCGCTTTTGCGGTCTGGACGGGACTCGAACCCGCGACCTCCGCCGTGACAGGGCGGCATTCTAACCAGCTGAACTACCAGACCTCTCAACCAAAATCTCTTTCGGTTTGGGATTGCAAATATAGCTTCTTTAAATTACTTTGCAATAAAAATTTTAAAATAATTTCAACTCCTTAATTTACAGCACCTTCTTTCATCTTCTCTGCATTCTCTGCAAACTGCAAGGCATCAATCAGCTCTTGAACGTCGCCATCCATAATGTTGCTCAGGTTATAAAGGGTCAAGCCAATACGATGATCGGTTACACGGCCTTGCGGATAGTTATAGGTACGGATCTTGGCAGAACGGTCGCCGGTTGACACCATCGTTTTACGTTTGGCCGCAATATCTCCGTGTTTTTTCTGTACTTCCAAGTCGTAGAGTTTGCTTCTCAGCATCTCCATGGCCAATTCGCGGTTGGCCAACTGCGAACGCTCTACCTGGCAAACCACCACAATACCCGACGGACGGTGTGTTAATTGCACTTTGGTTTCTACTTTGTTTACGTTCTGTCCACCAGCTCCACCAGACCTTGAAGTTTGCAAATCAATATCTGCCGGATTAATGTACAAATCAATCTCTTCGGCTTCTGGCAATACCGCTACCGATGCGGCCGAAGTATGCACACGGCCCTGGGTTTCGGTATCAGGCACACGTTGTACGCGGTGCACGCCCGATTCGTACTTCAATTGGCCATAAACATCGTCGCCACTTACCTTTAAAATCACCTCCTTGTAGCCACCAGCCGTACCCTCGGTAACATCCATGGTTTCTACGCGCCAGCCTTTCGTTTCAAAGAAGCGGGTATACATTCGGTACAAATCGCCGGCAAACAAAGCGGCCTCGTCTCCGCCAGTACCACCCCTAATCTCAAAAACCGCATTTTTGGCATCTTCAGGATCTTTCGGAATCAGCATCAAACGGATCTCTTCCTCCATTTTTTCCTGTTGCACTAAAAGAATGTCTAGTTCCTCCTTCGCCATTTCACGAAGCTCCTGATCCTTTTCGTTGCTTAAAATTTCTTTGTTGGCCTCGATATTGCTCATCACATTCTTGTAGATCTTGTATTCGTCTACAATTTTGCCCAGGTCCTTGTATTCTTTATTCAAAGCTGCAAAACGCTTCATGTCCTGTATGGTATCAGGATTGCTCAGTTGTTCTTCAACATCTTCCCAGCGTAGCTTAATTGCTTCTAATTTCTCTAACATAATTTTGTTTTTTTGAAAATATGCGCTACTGCAGACAACAGCGCCAGTCCCGCTATCCGCTTCAACTTCAAATAAGTTTTCGCTGCTATCGGGTTTATTTAACGGCCACCTGTACCGTAAAGGATGCAAAAATACGATTTTAAGACCAAAGGTGAAAGACCAAAGGAAAGGGCTAGGAAAGCATGCATAAGAACCTTTTAGTTTGGCTTATAGTATTCGAGCCTCAGGTCCGTTCCGTCAAAAACGCCATATGACGAATAGTTGATCCATTCGCCAATATTGATGTAGCGGCTATTGTTGCCTAAATCAATATCCAAAGGCAGGTGCCTATGCCCAAAAACGAAATAGTCGAAATGTGCTGATTTGAGTTTCTCTTTGGCAAAAATGGCCAGCCATTCGTTCTCGTTGCCTAAAAAGACCTCTTTTTTATTGCTGGCTACCCTGCTGTTGCTCGACCAGCCATTGGCAATAAACATGCCTATGCGCGGTGGCAAAACCGAGAACAGCCATTGGCAAAACGGATTTCTGAAAACTTTGCGCAAAAATTTATATTTCCTGTCGCCAGGCCCTAAGCCATCGCCATGATGCAGATAAAACTTCTTGTCAGAGCGCTCTATAATGAGTTCGTCGCTAATGATTTCAAGCCCGATTTCCTTGGTAAAATAATCATCTACCCACATGTCGTGGTTACCTTTAAAAAAATAGATCTTAATGCCACTATCGGCCATTTGGGCGAGCTTGCCTTGTAAACGGATAAATCCCTTGGGGATCACTTTGCCATATTCGAACCAAAAATCGAATACATCGCCCATCAAAAACAATTCGCTGCAGGTTGGCTCTATAAAATGTAGCCAATCCACAATATGAGCCTCCCTTTTGCGGCTTTCGGCATAGTTGGGTGCACCCAAATGAAAATCAGAAGCAAAATAGATGCATTTATCCATAGTTCCTGCAAAGATAACAAATTTTAATAGTGCTGTAAGCTAGCCTTTAAACTCCCAAAAACAGCATAGTCTATAATTTTTATAGACTTTTTTGAGTTTTTATGTAGAACGCGTCTAAATAAGGTCTATTTTTAAAGTTTAATTGTTAAATTTGCAAAAATTTAAAAATATGATTTCAACTGACATAGCCATAATTGGCGCCGGACCCGTAGGTTTATTTGCGATTTTTGAAGCAGGATTATTGAAGATGCGCTGTCATTTAATCGATTATTTACCCCAAGTGGGCGGTCAGTTGTCTGAAATCTACCCTAAAAAGCCTATTTACGATATTCCTGGTTACCCAAGCGTATTGGCCCAAGAACTGATCGACAACTTGGTAGAGCAAGCCAAGCCCTTTCATCCAGGCTTTACATTAGGCGAGCGCATTGAAGGCCTCGAAAAACGTGGCGAAGCCGATTTTGTGCTCACCACGAATATGGGAACCATTATTGAGGCCAAAGTAGTAGTTATTGCTGGCGGCCTAGGTTGCTTTGAGCCCCGCAAGCCTGCAGTTGCCGGTTTAGAGCAATTTGAAAATGGAAGAGGCGTAAATTACATGATCCTGGATCCCGAAAAATACCGCGGACAAAAAATGGTCATCGCTGGTGGTGGCGACTCTGCCTTGGATTGGACCATTTTTCTCGCCGATATCGTATCGGAACTTACTTTGGTACACCGTAGCGAAAGCTTCCGTGGCGCACCTGATTCGGTAAATAAGGTAATGGAATTGGCCGAAAGCGGAAAAATCAACTTGGTACTCAACAGCAACCTGAATGCAGTTAACGGAAACGGCAAACTGGAAAGCGTAGAAGTAATCCATAACCGTACCCTGGAAACCACTACTTTCGAAGCTGACCACTTGATTCCACTATTTGGATTAAGCCCCAAATTAGGCCCTATAGAGCAATGGAACCTTAACATAAGCAAAAGCGCCATCGAGGTAAATACAGACGACTACAGCACGAATATACCGGGCATTTACGCCATTGGCGATATTAATACGTATACCAACAAATTAAAGTTAATTTTGTGCGGATTCCACGAGGCGGCCCTGATGAGCCACAGCGCTTATCAATACATCAATCCTGGAGTTAAATATACCATGAAATATACAACCGTAAACGGAGTTAGCGAATTTTAAGCATGGAAACAAACGACATCTCTATACAAGTTGAAGACCGTGAAGGCAACATTGCCACTTTAACGGCTCCTACCGACATGGGCTTAAGCCTGATGGAATTTTTAAAGGCCAGCGAATACGATATTTTGGCCACATGTGGCGGCATGGCACTTTGTGCTACCTGTTGCGTTGATGTATTGGAAGGCGAAGAAAAGCTCAACGAAATGACAGACGATGAGTATGCCATGTTGGACACATTGCCAGACTTGTTGCCTAATTCAAGATTAGCTTGCCAACTCCAACTGAGCCCAACCATGGACGGCCTAAAGGTAAGGTTACACGCAGAGCAATAGGTTTAACAGCTATCCCCAAAATAGATTTACAAAGAAGCCCGCAAATTGCGGGCTTCTTTGGCTTCAAGGTTTTTGAAAACCAAAGCCCAAGGCATAAAAAAAGGCGCTTCATGATGAAGCGCCTTTTTCTTGTTCAGGCTTAATTATCTTGCACCTGAGTATTTATAGGTCTCGTCAACAGTATACCTGCCTGCTCCTGCTTTCCACTTGGCATTCATTGAAACCGGATCAGTTCCACTGAATGACATCGCGTTTCCAGTTACGTCAAGTACCGCACCACCTTGGAATGCACCACCAGCTTGTGTAGTAATTGCTATCAATTTGTCGGTTGCTGTATCGAATTTGAAACGTAAGCTACCACCATTCAAATAAGCATCATCAGAAATCCTGTTGAAAATGTAGTAGTTACCGCCAAAGTCTCTGTTATATACGTTAACAGTTTGGGCATCAATTGTTCTGAACTCAACCTCAGTTGGATAGAAACCACGATAAATGCCGTTCGCATCGGTTAACGAACCAGTTACTTTATATACACCATCATACTTGTTTTTAGCACCAACAGCTAAAATGATGGTACCAAAGTTAGAGCTGATCGTAGCACCAGTTGCCGACTTAATCCTCACTGCTAAACCATAAGTTTTGGTGAAGTCGAAAGATTGAGGCTTGAACGTAAACGAAATCGTTGTAAAGAATGTACCCTTTGCAATAGTTGCGGTTGGGGTATTAAAAGTATACAACGATGTTGGCATAATCGTTAAGCTAGACGATTGCTGTGTATTATAAGCGGTTACAGCTGCATCATTGATATCGATTGTCAAAGGGATATCTTGAGGAGCAGGTGTAGCACCAGTATAAGCTATAGTAAGGCTATAGTTTACGGTTGGGGCATCTAAACCGAATGATTTAGGAAACATCGGATAGATAGCGCCTGAAGGCGAACCAATAGCCACAGGATTCCTAAATTCAACCACTGAAGGTGAATTATCAGCCTGGATTACTGCTTTATCATCTTTTAAACAAGACGATAGAGAAAATACCGCTACTGATAAAATTAATAGATTAAAATATTTTTTCATGATTATTTTCATTTAATTAATGTTAATTCAGATCCCAGAAAATTCTATCTGTAAACGGACCTACTGCAGGTACGTTAGCTGAGTTTAGTGAATATTCAGATGAAGGATAAATAGATCTTACTGGTAATTTATCAGCGCGGGTTGATACAGATTTGGTTGAAGCAAAGCTCAAAGTTGGGTCGCTAGAACCATTTACGATTCTTGGATAAGAAGTTCTTCTGAATTCAGCAAAACCTTCATCACAAGTCACAAAGTTCAAGGCAATCCATTTTTGGGTAATGATTGCTTCTTTTTTCTGCTCAACAGTACCAGCTGTTGGGAAATTAACTAAAGCATTGCCTGGGTTGGCAGCTTGATAAGCAGCTCTGTCGGTTGGACCGTTTGTACCTGGGGCATTAGTTGGGCCTTCAGCCAGGTAAACAAAAGATTTCTCGATACCCAAGTTGAATAGATTTTCGGCATTAGCAGCAGAAACGCCACCAACTCCAACCACCGCAGCTTCAGCTTGAATAAAATAGCTTTCAGCAGCCAACATCAATGGCATACCAGCATTGATACCTTTCATAATACCTGTGCTAGTCGCATTTTGTCCAGTTGCAGTTCCAGTATACCAAGCAGAACCTGCAGGAGCTCTGTCAATAGGCTCTTGGTCAACACCCAATTGGTTTTTCTTAACACTTGGGAAACCTTGATACATTAACTTTCCTCTGGTATTGTCAGTAATTTTAACACCATTGTAGAATGATAAAGCGAAAGGTGTTGGCAATTGTTGTGCACCTAAGCCACCAGCTCCACCGGTTACTGTCCAGGCAAAGTTGGTAAACCAGTTGTTAGCTTTTCCAGAAATCGCACCAAAGCCAGGGTTAACAATCGCATCATCAGTTAAGAAAGCGCCAGTTAAGGTTTTTCCTGTAGCCCAAGCATCATTCACTGTTCCTTTTGATTTAACCAAGATTTTTAAGCGAAGCGTATTGGCAAACGCTCTCCATTTGGCCATTTCAAGGGCATTAGAGAATGATGAAACAGGGAAGAAGCTGTTAGTACCGAACAATACGTCAACCGTATTGGTACCAGAAGTTGCGATCGGTTTTGCACCAACAACATTGGCATCAATACCTCCAATAGCAACAGTTAAGTCATCATAAATTGCTTTATAGATATCAGCATCTTTGTCGTACTTAGGCGTAACATTAGCTGAACCTTTCAAAGCTTCAGAATAAGGTACGCTACCGTATTGGTCAACCAGTTTCAAGAAGATATAAGACTTCATGATACGCGCTACAGCATTAAAGTTAACCGTTACATCCGAAATCGAAGTATTGTTAATGATATACTGATAATCGTTCGCATTGTCATAAACAGAAGTCCAAAGACCGTTGTTGTCGCCTGTACCATAGTTATAGGTCCAAACCACACCAAAACCGCCTACACCACCGCCGTTGGCTTGATAGCCACCTTGCCAAGCGCCAGTATTGTTATAAGTTGTGGTTAGGAATGCTGTTGATACTAGTGCTTGTGGCAATACCAAATCTGGGGTATTTGTGGTTGGCGTATTTGGATTGTCATTGATATCCAAATATTTCTTACAGGAAGAAGCTGAAACAACCAAAGCACCTATAATAAATAAACTAAATATTTTTCTCATCGTATGTCGATATTAGAATGTTAATGATAATGTTGCACCATAGTAACGAGTTGGAGGAGTTTGGCTCAAGGTATTGATACCAATTGCGTTACCACCAAGCGTATAATCTGGGTCAGTGTATAAGTTAGATTTAGGTACAAACAAGAACAAGTTACGTCCTTGAGCACTGATTGTTGCACCTTTTACATATTTCAAACCTTTCAACATTGATTTTGGCATATCCCATGACAAGCTAATCTCACGGACTTTCCAGAATGCACCGCTGTTTACATAGTTTTCGGTTACGTTCATGTTCATACTTCCATCAGTCCAGAAGCCAGCACCACCATCTCTAACGGTTACACTCGTGTTAGCTACGATTTGACCTGTAACTGGATCTTTGTAAGAAGAGTTAGGGAATACGAAACGCTCACGGTTGAAGGTTACTGATCTAGCAGATGAACCAGAGAAGTCGAAACCACTTGCACCACTGTTAAAGATTACATAACCACCACGATACTCAGCAACAGCCGCTAAACGGAATTGTTTGTATCTGATAGAGGTGTTCAAGCCCAAGATGTGCTTAGGATTGGTATTGCCAATTCTTTGCAAATCAGTATTAGCACTTGGATAACCAGTAACTGGATCAACAAGAACTCTTCCTTGAGCATCTCTCTTGTAAGTAGCACCGTACAACACAGGGAACAAATCGTTCTCTGCAGCGTAAACTTGACCAGTACCACCAGTTGATAAGCCCAAACGTTTTTGATCTAAGCTAATTGATAATACTTTATTGCTATTGTAAGTATAGTTACCACCTACAGTTACTTCTAAACCATAGTTGGTTCTAACTGGAGTAATGCTTAAAGTAGTTTCGATACCTTCGTTAGATACATCACCAGTGTTGATCAAGAAAGAAGTATAACCTGAAGCATTAGAAATGTTTACAGGAACGATTTGATCGCTGGTTTTGGTTTTGTAGTAAGTTACACTGGTAGAAATGCGGTTATTCCAGAAATCTGCATCAAAACCACCTTCGAAACCTTTAGTGATCTCTGGAGTAAGGTTTAATGATACGATACGGTTATCTAAACCAAAACCTGGGTTAGAACCATATGGATAACCTGATTGTTGGCTAAATGTAGGAACCAATGAATAAGCACCTAAGTTTACGTTACCTACTTTAGATACACCGGCACGTAATTTCAAGTTGTTTAAATAGTTGTCGCTTTTGATTGATGGGAACAATTCGGTTGCGATGAACGACAAGTTAGCAGATGGATAGAATACTGATCTATTTGCTTTTGACAAAGTAGAATACCAGTCGTTACGACCTGTCAACTGTAAGTACAAGTAGTTTTTGTAACCAAATTGAACGTTACCAAAAATTGCTTGTTGGTGAACGGTTGAGTTGCTCTCAGAACC
>JBCNPG010000095.1:0-8066 GCA_039593445.1 Pedobacter sp. | reverse complement strand
GTTGCGCAGGAATACGTAGAGCTGCATCCCATGTTTGCGGCCATGAGCAAGAAGAGAACCTTGGAACTTGATGGGCAACATGGCACCAATTCGGTTGGAAATGTGGCTTCTTTGGCGCAGGGATTAGATTACCAGAAACAGTTGGCAGGAGGTGGCGATGCCACCCAGTATAGCGGACCTGGTTTTTATTATTTCCCGCAAACAGATTCGATGGATAAAGATGCCAAGGGATACGGCCATAGCCATAAGCTGGATATCTATACAACCGGTCTCCACGCGGAAACCCAGTTAAATGACGATTCGTCGGAGGTTTTAAGAGACAGTGCCAGCTTGAAAACCGGCTTAAGAGGCTTGCCGGCCCGTACTTTGGAGCTAACCTCGACTAATCATCCAATGAACATGTGGACCCATCGCGATAGCGACCAAGGAACTGAGAAGGTAATCAGACCCCACCTTTATGATCGTGGAGAGCTGATCAACGCTCTAAAAGTGGCGGCGGCTTTGCCAGTAGCTGGTAATGCCAAGGATTATTTAGACAGCAGGAAAAGCCATGAAGAAGAATTTTCGCTCAAATTGAACGATGAGGGTACTGCTTATGGAAATAGTGAAGCCCCTGCAGACGAAGTGGAAAAGATGGATCAGGCCGAAAACCATAAGTTTGCGGATTGGGAGAATGAAAATAGGCCTGGACACTTCATTATAGAAAAGAAGTATGGCGATTTAAAAATGCCTTATGCGGTTTTTAAGGTATTGGTTAACGTAGCCGAATTTGATTTTAAGGCGCGGCCACATGATCCGTCAAAGGCTTCGGCTCCAAGCGTAGATAGCTTTGGCGACAGTTTAGGGGAATCGATATTGCCTTCGAAAGAAGAATTGGCAGCCATCATCAAAGCCGCGGTAAAGGAAAATCCCAAATGGTACCATGCGGATGACCATGAAAAATAATAATACTTGCTAAGTTTTTAAAGCTTAGCAAGTGTTTCTATTTACAGTTTTGCAGGTCGGCAGTAACTTTTTGGTAATCGTACATGCCCTGGTTGTTGCCAAATGAATTGGTGATATATACCATTACCTGCGCAATGTCAATATCATGCAGGTTCGGAAAATCGGGCATTTTGCCTTGGTAGGCTTTGCCGTTGATGGTAAGCGGTTCACTGGTGCCGTTTTTGATGATGCAGGCCAATTTAGCCTTGTTTTGTTTCAAAAATACGGTATCGGTTAATGGGGGCGCCAGTTCGCCCAAGCCTTCGCCGTTTTCGCCATGGCAATTTTGGCAATAGGTTTTGTATAGGTCTTTGCCGTTAGACATATACTTGGCTTTTTCTATTTCGCTGGCATCTTGACAGGAGTAAATCATTGCAGCTACGGTAAGCCCGAAAACGGTAAATAGAACAGTTTTGCGCATGTTATTCTTTTTCGGCCAACAAAGTAGCGATGTCTTTTTTCAGCTTTTCTACTTCTTCGGCTTTAGTGCCATCGTAAGCGCCACGCATGCGTTTGTGCTTGTCGACCAACACAAGCCAGCCTTGATGGATGTAACCGTCTTTGGCCGTGCTGTCTTCTTGTACGGCTACCAGGTAATTATGTTCGGCCAAATGATAGATTTCATCTTTGCTGCCATATACGAAAGCCCATTTCTTGGTATTCACACCTAGTTTTTCGGCATATTTTTTCAATACCGAAGGCTTGTCGTACTTAAAATCAATGGTATGCGATAGGAAAGCCACCTGGGGATTGTCCTTATAAGCCTCGTAAACGGTTTTAAGGTTGCGGTGCATGGTTGGGCAAATGGTTGTACAAGACGTAAAAAAGAAATCGGCCACATAAATTTTATCTTTAAACTGGTCTTGCGTAATGACTACACTGTCCTGGTTAAGCAATTTAAAATCAGGAATGGTTTGGTATACGGTGTCTATGCTTTCGTTTCCGTCTTTATCTTTGACCACCTTTGCTTCGCGCTGGCCGTAAAAGGGCAACTTCTTATTGTTGTTACAGGCGACTAAACCCATGGCGAATGCTACTGAAATGCCCAACAAGGCAATGTTTTTAAATTTGATCATGATGATTGAATTTAGTTTACAAACATACGCTAAACCCCTAAGATGTTCAGCGTATGCCTGGTGATTTGTTTAAGATTTTAATAAATAATACAATTGATTGATGTTATAGGTAATGCCTAGGTAAACTTTGGCGGCGCTTTGCGGATGGTCGGTTTTGGCCTGCCACATATTGGTTTGCACGCCCAAATTAAGCGCGATGTTCTTGTAGTAGAGGTCGGCGCCGATTCCACCCATCAAATTGTTCATTTCATGTTCGCCGGTTTTGATGCCCTTATAGGTTTCGCCGGCAGAATTTTCATAGAAGAACTGTAAGGATGGCATTACCTGCCAGTTTTTGCCCAGCTTCTGCGTATAAAAGAAATTGAGAAACGTTGTGCTGCTGTTGGCAATGCCTTCCTGCTCGCTGTTTTCGCCATTTATTTTGTACGAAGTATTCAGGCTCATCCCGAATTTTTTGAAGCCCAAAAGATAATTTGCATAAATAAAGCCATCGGTACTACCGGTTCCAGGCTGCATCAGGGCCGAATAACGGATGCCATCTAATGTTTTGATGTTGTTTTTTCCGGTAGGCAACTTTAAACCTGCACCCACAATCAGGCGCTGGTTAAGCACTGGCTGATCCAGTTTTCTGATCAGGTGATAACCTGCATAAAGGTTGATGTCGCCCATGCCCGAAATGGAAGAAGTATAGCCATTATAGCGCTCGCTGTTCGAATTGTAGGGAATGATGGCATTTAGTTCGATGCGTTTGTGCAGGAAATAACGGCCCCGAAATTCCAAGGTTCGGTAAGCTTCATAATCCTCGGGATTGTTGTTGTGGCCGGTTAAAGGCTGACTACGGTCGTTTTTCGGAAAGAAAAAACTGCTTCCCCTTGGGAAAAATCGATGGTTTTGTCCGCGGTAGCCGTTAAAGGAACGGTAGCGGTAAAGCAGACCAAAATTGCTCTGGTTATCGTAAGGTGTTAAGCCCATAAAGCACCCGCAAATATCGCAGGCAAATGCACTGGTACTACTCAGGCATAAGGCCAGGAGCAGGAATTTACTCCTCACTAAAGATTTTATTTTTGATGAATTCATCGTCGGTTAGTGTTTTTAGAAAAGAAATGATCTGTTGTTTTTGGATGGCCGTAAGGGCCATGCCCGTTTTGAGTAGGGGGTCTAAGTTCGGAGCCTGTTGTATGCCACTGTTGTAATGTTCCAAAACTTTTTCCAAGCTATTGAAACGTCCATCGTGCATGTAAGGTGCCGATAATTCGATGTTCCTTAAGGTTGGCACCCGAAATCTACCCTTATCGCTTTCCAGTCCGGTAATGATCTTCCGGCCTTCGTCGGTGCTGTTTGCATCCAATCCGTTGCTGCGGTAGCTCAGGTCTGTAAACAAAGGCTCTTGGTGGCAATTGGCGCACTTCTCCCTAAACAATTGGTAACCCTGCTGCTCGTCGGTAGTAAAGACATATTGCTGCGGACTGCGCATCACTTTGTCGTACTTGCTGTTGGCAGAAACCATCACCGCTGTAAACTGGGTCAAAGCCTTCAACAGATTTTGCGAAGTAATGGAATTTTGCCCAAAAGCATCTGCAAATAGCTGTGGATAGGGGTTGGTGCCTTTAAGGAAACTCACGATGGTATTGAGGTCTGTTCCCATTTCGCAGGCATCGGTAATGGCATTTATTGGTACAATTTCGAGATTTTTGGCACCACCATCCCAGAAAAATTCCTTTTGCCAAGCCAAATTGAACAGTACTGGCGCATTGCGCTTGCCCAAACAATTGTTTACGCCATGGCTCACGCTGTGATCCAGTTGCGCAAAGGCTGCAAATTGCTGGTGGCAGCTGCCGCACGAAACGCTTTTATCCGCCGATAGCCTGACATCGTAAAACAGTTTCTTGCCCAAGGCAAAGGCTTTGTTGCTGAGCGGGTTGCCCTCAAAATTGTAAGTCGGCGAGGGAAAATTGGCCGGTTTTACAAAGGTGATCGCTTCTGCTGCAGGCTTGTTGGCTTCCCGTTTGCTACAGGCATAAAGCAAAGCCATACTTGCCAACAAGGCAAGATAGATTTTAACATGCTTCATGTGCCTAGTTATGAATATGATCTAACTGAAACAACCCATCTGCATAATTATCAGCTACAATAACTGAGTTGGCGCCACCCATAGTAAAGTTCAGGTTGCCAAACTTGATGTTTTGCTTACCGGTAAACAAGCTGGCTACGTTTACCTTGAAGTGCAACTGTGGCTTTTTGTCGGCCCTAATTCTCAATGGATTGGCCGGACTGAACGAGGTGCTGAACGTCCTGATGGTATTGTTCGGATCGACAATGCCTCCGATATGGAAAGTAAGGCTCTTGTTGGTGGCAGTGGATTGTGGCGAGGTACCCTCAAACTTAACGAAGATATAGCCGCTGTTCCAGGTCCAAAACATCCCCAGTGCCGGGTCTAAAGCGCCGGTTTGTGCCCCAGCCAGGTTTCTTTCCTTGTCAACACCAATGATAAAGGAGATTTTGGTATAATCGCCTGCAGGAATATTGTTGAGGCTGTTGAGCAGGCTGGCCGGCTTCGATGCATCAACCAAAATATAGCTTTCGGGTACAGGATACACCGAGCCATCGGCTTTGGTCAATTTGATGTTGCTGACATAATATTTGAATACATTGACGTTAAAGCTGTCGCCATTGGCATTGGTATAGCTTTGTGTTTCGAGCACTAGGGGGCTTCCGTTCACTACATTGTCGAATTCGAGGGTAAAAGCACCTTTCTCGTCCGCAGGTGTAGCGGCTTCGTCTTTTTTGCAAGAAGTAAATGCGAGGGTAAAAAGCACGGCAAATGCGATGGATATATTTTTGATATTCATTTTTTTGAAAATTAATAAGGTTAAGGCAGATCATGCCCGTCAATTGAGTTGGAAAATCAATAGGTAGCTTTGGCCAATTGCATGGCAAAGCCAGTCGCCCAAAAGCGAATAAACAATTAGCCGTAAAATGGTAGGATTAGCCCAACTGGGGCGGATGGAAGACGGAAACAGCCGTTTTGATCGGCTTTTTTTGCAAATAGTTAGGTACGGCCGTGGCCAAACGAACTTCTAAAACCGGCGCCAAAAAAGCTACGGTTTCTGGAGCAAGGCTTTCGATCATCCTTTTCAAGGTCTCCTGATCCTGCTTGTTCTTTTGCTCCAGCTCTTTCAGCTTGATGTCCATGAAGCATTTGCCTTCGCAATGGAGCTCGGGTTTGTCTTTGTTGGTACACAAAACAGAAGAAATGTAAGCCTTGTTAAAGGCATAAGAAGTGGCCAACAGCCAATAATTAAAGCAGTTGGTAGCAATACCAACGACTAAAAAAATTGCGATGAGTTTTCTGTAGCCAGCCATTGGGCGCAAAAGTAGGAATTAAATTGATGCCATGACGTAAAAGGTAGAAAATTTCTTCCAGATGCTGCAAATGGAAAATGTAAGATGGAAAAAGTATCATTGCGGGCGATGGTATGAGCAAAGCATCTTTTTCTTCAGAAAATTCACTTATTTCTATCTGTTTTGCCATCTTTAATGTCATGAGAAGCATACCAAATAGAATTTCCCTTGTTTTACTCCTTCTTTTTATCGCATTTGAAACGAATGCACAGGTAATCAGTCAAAAACTCCACGTCAATTGGCAGTTCCAGGAACAGGATGAAGCAAAATGGTATCCTGCAAAAGTTCCGGGCGAAGTTCATACCGATTTGCTGCGCAACAAACTGATCCCAGATCCATTTTATCGCGATAACGAAAAAAAAGTGCAATGGGTAGAAAAAGAAAATTGGGATTATAAAAGCAGCTTCAGCGTAGAAGCTCGGGTTTTCGCCCAAAAGCAAATCGAACTGGTTTTTGATGGACTAGATACCTATGCTGATGTATATTTAAACGGGAAGCTCATATTAAAGGCCGATAACATGTTTCGCCAATGGCGGATAGACGTTAAAAAACAGCTCAAGGCTAAAGATAACCAACTGCGGATTAGGTTCTATTCGGCACAGAACAAGGTCGACTCGATGGCCAAGGCCGATTTGCCTTTTGTAATTCCCGACAATCCGCGTGCCTATGTGCGCAAGGCCCAATTTCATTTTGGCTGGGACTGGGGACCAAAACTTACCGGTTGTGGCATTTGGAAGGAAGTACGCTTGGAAGCTTACGATCAAAAACCTGTTGAAAAGCCTTTTGTAGCACCAGTGCAGGTAGAATTGGTCCAAAAACCCGACGACAAGGGAAGCTCTTTCTATTTCAGCATCAACGGCAAACCTACTTACATGAAGGGCGCTAATTACATTCCTTCAGATGCTTTTGTAACGCGGATGAATAAATCTGATTACCGTAAAATGCTCATGATGGCCAAAGAAGCTAATATGAACATGCTGCGCATATGGGGTGGAGGGATTTATGAGTCGGATGATTTTTACGACCTCTGCGATTCCTTAGGCATTTATGTTTGGCAGGACTTTATGTTTGCGGGTGCCATGGTGCCAGGCGACAAGCATTTTATAGACAATGTGCGGGAAGAAGTTAAATACCAGGTAAAGCGTTTGAGGCATCACAAAAGTATTGTAGTATGGTGTGGCAATAACGAAATAGACGAAGCTTTTAACCGCTGGGGCTGGCAAAGCCAGTTCAGGATGCGGCCGCAGGATTCGGTTAAGCTTTGGCACGATTATACTCAATTGTTTAGAGACAGCATTCCGAAATGGATCAGAGATGCAGGCGATGCAAGGCCCTACATCAGCACCTCACCAAAATACGGTTGGGGTGTTAAAACCAGCATTACCGAAGGCGACAGCCATTATTGGGGCACTTGGTGGGGTGGCGAAGATTTTGAGGTGTTCGAAAACAAAACCGGTCGTTTCATCAGCGAATACGGCATGCAAGCTATGCCTAACTATTCGAGTATCTTGGCCTTTACGCAACCGCAGGACAGGTATTTGGCCTCCGATGTGATGCAAAGCCACCAAAAGGCGGGCAACGGTTATCAGAAATTGAACGGCTACCTCAAAAATTACATGATCGATGAAGGTAAGATCGGCAAATTATCTGTTGAGGATTATACCTATCTCACCCAATGTGTGCAGTATTATGGCTTTAAAAACATGATTTTGATCCACCGGAGCAAAGAACCGTATAACATGGGCACCTTGTTGTGGCAGTTGAACGATTGCTGGCCGGTTGCGAGTTGGAGTATTACCGATTATTACCACCGTGCACCCAAGGCGGCTTGGTATGCCGTAAAAGAAGCTTATCGCGATGATGTAAGGCCTGCAAGAGATACCGTTAGGCCAAAAGACTTGAAACTGAGCGATCCTCAAATCAGCTATCAGGTTAAGGGCAATCAAGTGGTGCTGAAAGCCAAAGCCTTTGCCAAATATGTTTTTGTGGATATTGCAGGTTATACAGGCAAATTGAGTGATAATTACTTTGATTTAGAGCCTGGAAAAGAGAAAGTCGTTACTTTCGATTCAAGTATACTGGCTGGCGCAAAGCCTGTGGTCAAAATCAAATCACTTTGGGATGTGATTAACTAAACTCAATATGACATTCTAAAATACTAATGAGCCAAGCAGCCCAATGAACTAATGAACCAACAAAAAGGCCAGCTTTTAGCTGGCCCTTTTGTTTATGCCTGCAGATCTTCCATAATGGTTTTGATCTTGGCATTCAGTTTTTCTTCCGTGGCCTTAAAATCGGCCTTGTTGGCCAGTGGCTCGTTTACGCTGCAATAGAATTTGATTTTCGGTTCGGTTCCACTTGGGCGGGCCGAAATAATGCTGCCATCAGCGGTGATGAACTGTAATACATCCGATTTGGGAAAACCCAGTTCCTTGCTTGTTCCGGCTTTAATGTCGGTTTCCTTATTCAGTTCATAATCTTTTAAGGTCACTACTTCAGAACCGCCCAATTTGGCTGGTGGATTGTTCCTGAATTGCTCCATCATGGCCTTGATTTCCTCGGCTCCGGTTTTACCTTTTTTGGTGATCGATACCAGATCTTCCT
>JBCNPG010000094.1:0-8195 GCA_039593445.1 Pedobacter sp. | reverse complement strand
AACTTTAAGAATACCATTATCATCATGACCTCTAACATTGGTTCGCACCTGATCCAGGATAACTTTAAAAACCTGGACGATGATAACCGCGATGAGGTCATTGCGAAAACCAAAAACGAATTGTTTGAGCTTTTGAAACAAACCATCCGTCCGGAATTCTTGAACCGTATCGACGAGCTGATCATGTTTACGCCGCTAAACAGGACCGAAATCAGGGATATTGTAGCCCTGCAATTCAAACAGGTACAAAAAACTTTGGCCGAAATGGGCATTACGCTCGAAGCCAGCCAAGAAGCCTTGGATTGGTTGGCCGAATTGGGCTACGATCCGCAGTTTGGTGCAAGACCTTTAAAACGTGTGATCCAAAAAAGAATTTTGAACGAATTGTCTAAATCTATTTTGGCGGGCACCGTTGACAAGGAAAGCAAAATCAAGCTCGACATGTTCGACCATAAATTTGTTTTTCTAAACGAAAAAGCGGATTAAATCCTCCACCTATTTTAAAATCAAGCCCTTCGGGAGAAATCTCTTGAAGGGCTTTTTTATGCACTATACTTCGAGATACACTTGCGAAGTTTTTGAAACTTCGCAAGTGTTCTTCATCAAAAAATCATAAACAATTTTGTATTTTAGTTCAATCACAGCCCATAATCCATGACCAAGCACTGCCGTTTCCTCCTGTCTTTCATCTTGTTCTTTATCAGTTTATCGGGCCAGGCCCAGCAAGGCAATTACAAGGAAATGGCACAGTACGACAGCATCCGCAAATCCGTGCCGAGAGAAAAGCTCTACATGCAGCTTGACAAGCCGGTTTATGCCATGGGCGATACCATTTGGTTCAAAGGTTACCTCGTCAATGCCAGCCTGCTCAATTATTCGACAACCAGCGCATTGATTTATGCAGATATGATCGATAAAAACGGTCAGGTGGTGCAAACGGTGAGTCTGCCTACGCAATACGGCTTAACCTGGGCTGGCTTTGCCATCAACCCCAACAAATACGAGCCCGGTAGCTACACCTTTAGGGCTTACACCAACTGGATGCAGAATTTTGGCGACACTTTCCTGTTTAAAAAGGATATCCAGATTTTGGATATAGCCGAACCCCAGCCGACCATCCCAGTCGCAGCCACAACAAAAGCGCAACAAGCCAAGAGCGGTACCGCAAATACCAATAAAAAACCGCTGATCGATCTGCAGTTTTTGCCAGAAGGTGGCACCTGGATTGCCGAACGACAACAAAAATTGGCCTTTAAAGCGCTTAACATTAATGGCAAAGGCATAGCTGTAGCAGGCGACATTCTGGATTCCAAACAGCAAAAAGTAGCTTCATTCAAATCCAATGGCATGGGAATGGGCTATTTTGATTTTACGCCCAAAAGCGACGAAACCTATGTAGCCAAGTATCAATCGGCCATTGGCAACGGAAGCCAGCCCCTGCCCAAAACACAGCCCAACGGCGTTACGCTCAGGATCAGCAACAACCTGAGCAGCGACTCGATTGGCATCTCCATCCTGTCAGACCTGCCCAACCAGGAACTCACCATTTTGGGTCAATCACGGGGAGTGTTGTGTTTCCTGGCCAAGATCAAGCCCAACTCTACCTACAAAATTATTCGGGTGGCCAAAAACATCTTCCCTACCGGCGTTTGCCAGATTTTGGTCCAAAATGAACAGCAACAAACGCTGAACGAACGCAATTTCTTCATCAATCACCACGACGAGCTTAAAATACAAATGGCTGTCGGCGCCCAAAGCTTTACCGTGAGGGACAGCATTCCCCTTCATCTTAAAATAACCGATCCAAACGGCAAACCCATTGCCGGTTCTTTTTCTTTGGCGGTTACCGATGATGGCCAGGTCAAAAAAGACAGCCTGAACGACCAGAATATCCTGAATTACCTGCTCATGAGTTCCGATTTGAAAGGCGAAATAGAGAATCCGGGGCACTATTTTCAGGTTTCGAACACGCAGCAACAAGAAGAACTCGAAGCACTCATGCTTACCCAAGGCTGGGTAAGCTACCAATGGGATCTTAACAAAAAGCCCACATTCAAAGCCGAAAGCGAATTTACCGTAAGTGGTAAGGTAACCAACATCACCAATAAACCCATTGCAAAAGGGAAGATTACCCTGCTGAGCACAAAAAAAGGCTTCATGATTATGGATACGGTAACCAATGACAAGGGAGAATTTGTATTCAGGAATTTTCCGGCAATGGACAGCCTTTCTTTTTTAATCCAAGCGCTCAATGCCAAAGGCAATAGAGGTACTTTGGGCATAACAATGGACGAATTTAAACGCCCAACTCCTGCCATAGCCATTCCGCAAATACCCCTTGCAGCCATACCAGAAGCTACCGACAGCACGATTAAACAGATGACCATGAGCCAAAGACAAGCTTCCACCTACCGTGGCGGAGGCATTGGCCTGCGCGAAGTAAAAATAACAGGCAAAAAAGTGGTGAAGCGCTCTAAAAACCTGAATGGCCCGGGCGAGGCAGACCAAACCTTCTCCGAATCGGATTTGGAAAAGCTCAACAAAAAATCGTTGCTCAATGTATTGGAAGAAAATGTAAAAGGCTTTAGAATGGGTTATAAACGTAAAACGAACATCAAAGAGTTTATGGTCAATTTCGCGATCGTAAAGCTGGTTATTGATGGTGTGGACGTAGATTTTTTCTATTCGCCTTCCGACTGGCCGATTACGGATGCACATTACCAGCACCTCAAATATTACCTCGATTATTATACAGCCGAAGACTTGCAAGGCATAGAAATTATGAAGCATGCCCGAAACGCAGGGCGATATCGCATGGAATTCCTGAATCCGATGGACGAAACAGAGTATGCCTTTATTGAAATAACTACCAAAACCGGCTCGGGCCCTTTCCTCAAAAAAGCAGCCAACATGTATATCTATAAGCCCCTGCCCTACGGCGATAACAAAATTTTTTATAGCCCCAAATATACCTCGGCCAACAAAGCCAATAAAACTCCCGATGTGCGATCTACTTTGTATTGGGCACCTAACATCGTTACCAATAAAAACGGCGAAGCCAACACCTACTTTTTTGCCAGCGACCGCAAAGGCACCTATACCGCCTGGCTGGAAGGTACGGATACCGAAGGAAATTTTGGCTTCCAGTCCATCAAAATCACGGTTAAATAATCCATACCTTTTGGTGATGACCAGAGCTTAGTGTATGGCCAAAACCTTATCAAAAAAATTTTAAACTGATTTACAGCTAGTTAACTATTTAACAACTACATCTATAGTTGTTTATCGTTTTTTATGACTAAACTTGGTCAACACAAAAACACACAAATGAAACCTCAATTATTCATCATGGCTGCGCTATGCGCCATCGGACTTGCCGCAAATGCACAAACCGAAAAAGGAAAACGCTTCATCAATGGTTCAATTGGATTTACTTCCAATAAAAACAGCCAAACCGTTTCCGCTAGTCCAACTTACAGCACCGAACAAAAAACAGAAGCTTTTAACATCGTACCCCGCTTTGGCTATTTTGTAGCCGACAACTGGACCATTGGCCTTGGAGCGGGTTATTCGCGAAGCAAATCGACGGCTAATACGGTAAACAGCACTTCTTCGGCTATTATCCTAGCCAGCCAAACCGCTAAGCAGCATGTATTCAGCATCGAACCGTTTGTGAGAAAATATGTTGATGTAGCCGATAAATTCAAGTTTTTCGGCGAGCTTAATATTGGTGTTGGCTTTGGAAAGGCTGTGAACCGCGCTGTTTATGGGGCTCCAATAAACTCTGATCAGGAAGACAGCTATAAGCTAACTTCTTACGGCGCTGCCTTAGCACCGGGTTTCGCTTTTTTCCCATCCAAAAAATGGGCCATTGAATTTAGCTTCCCTTTGGCCAATTACCGCAAAACAAAGCCTAAAGATGTATCGAACGGCTTAAGCATTCCAACTAGCGAAACCTTCACTTTTGCAACCGAATCGTTTAACCCGAGCATCGGTTTTAATTTTCATTTTTGATTACTCTGTATAAAAAACCCCTCCGTTTAGCAATAAACGAGGGGTTAATCATATATACTTTCGTTATTCTTATTTCATGCTCTTGGCCCTGACGGCCTTAAATTCCGAGCCTTCTTTCCATCCCGGAAAAGTACTTTCGTTGCTGAGGCGATAGCCCACATCAAACAACAACCTCAAATCGGCCACCATACCCGAAAAATCCCATTTGGCAGGTTCAAAATTATCTGCAGGGGCGTGATAGCGGTTTTTGGTATAATCTTCTTGTTGCGCTTTGCCCCAAGCTTCGCCATGCTTCACATTATTAATGCCATTACCAGTGTACAAGGCGGGAATACCCACTTTGGCAAAATTGAAGTGGTCTGACCTAAAATATGAACCCGCTGAAGGATTAGGATCTTTGGCCACCACACGGTCTTGCTTTTTGGCCGCTTCTGCTAGGTAATCTTCCAATTCTGATTGGCCATAACCCACTACCACAATATCCTTGGTCATGCCCGAAGCTTCCATGGCGTCGATGTTGATGTCGGCAACCGTTTTGTTGACCGGTACCAGGGGATGCGAAGCATAATACTCCGAACCCAATAAGCCTTGCTCCTCGCCTGTCAAGGCTATAAACAGGATAGAACGTTCGGGCTGGTGCTTGGCCTTTTTAAAGGCATCGGCCAGCAACAATAAAGCCGCTGTTCCGGTAGCATTGTCAACCGCACCATTATAAATCGAATCGCCGTTAATGGCCTCGCCTTTGCCGAGGTGGTCCCAATGGCCCGAATAAATCAGGTATTCATCGGCACGCTTGGTGCCCGGCAAAACGGCCACTACATTATTCGATACCGATTTTTTGATGGTATTATTAATGGTTAGCGATACTTTTAGTCCCAAATCAACGGGTTTAAACCCAGGTTTGCCTGCCTGTTTCATCAACTCTTCCGATTTTCCGGCCAATTTAAACAGGTTTTTGGCCATATCTTGGGTAATCCAGCCTTCCATCAATGCCCTGGAGCTGTTGTTGTCTTTCGCGGCCAAATACAGTTTCGATTTAGACCAGCCGCTCCTCACCACACTCCAAGGATAACTTGCCGGAGCCGTATCGTGGATGATGATGATTCCGGTTGCTCCCTGACGCGCGGCTTCCTCAAACTTATAGGTCCAGCGGCCATAATAGGTCATGGTCTTGCCCTTGAACAAAGTGGTATCTGAAAAACCGGGATCGTTTACCATCACCACAACGGTTTTGCCCTTCACATCCAGGCCTTCGTAGTCGTTCCATTTGTATTCGGGTGCCACGATACCATAACCGGCAAAAACCATTTCCGAATTTTCTACTTTCACCTGGTTGGTGACGTGGCGGGTAGCCGCTACAAAATCGTCGAGGTATTTGAGGCTCAGGCTTCCGGCAGCTCCTTTAATGGCCATGGCTCCGGCCGGGGTCGATTTGATGTCAACCATAGGAACTTCCTGAAAATAGCTATCGCCATTGCCCGGCTTCAAGCCCAGTTTTTCGAATTCGGTTTTAAGGTAATTGATCGTTTTGGTCTCTCCGGCAGTAAATGGCTTACGGCCTTCAAAATCGTCTGATGCCAATACCGCAATATGCTTGGCAAAGGCAGAATCGTTGATAGCCTTTAAAGAAGCCGAATCAGCATCTACACCTGCCGATTTTTGGCTTGACGATTGGCAGGAAGCCAATGCCAGCATGCCGAGCGACAGCACAAGTAATTGTTTTTTCATTTGTTTAACGAGTTTAGGAATACCCTAAAATAAGGTTTTAAAACAAATAAGCCTCGAAAATCCGAGGCTTATTTGTGTATGTTGTTTATTGTTTCCGTTCAATTTCCCTGTCCATTTCCGTAATATTTACGTTTACAGACTGCGAAAAATCGTTGAGCAGGTAATTGTTAAAATAATCGGCCAAGCGCCAGAACATGTATTCGGTCATATCGCCAAAGCCATGGCGCTGACCCGGAACAATCATAAAATCGAACCTTTTGCCGGCCCTGATCAAGGCATTGGCTACACGGATTGAGTTGGCCGGATGTACGTTATTATCGATATCGCCGTGCATCAGCAACAAATGCCCTTTCAGGTTTTTGGCCAAATCAGGGTTTTTGTCGATCGAATATTTGAAAGTGGTATCGCCCTTGGCCGAAACGATTTCTTTTACGCCATGGTGCTTCTCGCTCCACCAGCGGTTGTAGATGCTGTTATCGTGGTTACCCGCTGCCGAAACCGCTACCTTAAAGAAATCGGGATACACCAACATGGCTGCAGTTGACATGAAACCACCACCCGAGTGACCGGTGATACCCACCCTGTTGGCATCGATGAACGAATATTTATCGGCCAATTGCTCAATAGCCGCTTTCTTATCGGCCAAACCGTAATCGCGCAGGTTGCCATAGCCATAGGTATGGTACCATTTAGAACGCGCCGGATTGCCACCACGGTTGCCCACGGTAATCACAATGTAGCCCAGCTGTGCCAAACGATCCACACGGTCCATGGCACGACCAAACGACTTGTTTACAGCTTCGGTTTGCGGACCAGGGTAAACATACTCGATAATTGGATATTTCTTGTTCGGATCGAAGTTGAATGGTTTATACATAACGCCATACAAATCGGTAATGCCATCATCAGCTTTCACTTTGAAAGGTTCAGGAAATTTATAACCGGTTGCCATCAGCAAAGACAGGTCGGCAGTTTCCAGATCCATTACCTTATTGCCTTCGTTATCTAGCAACACCGATTTAGGCACCGTATTTACGCGAGAAAAATTATCAATAAAGAACCTGTTCTCGTCGTTCATGTTGACTTGGTGGTCAAAATCGCCGCTGTTAAGCAGTTTTAGACCCGTACCATCAAAATTGATGCGATACAAGTGCAGGTAATAAGGATCTTCCTTCGCTTCGCGTCCGTTGGCCGTGAAATAAAGCACACGGTTTTTCTGGTCGATGTTGACGATGCCTTCGCAGTGGAAAGAACCCGAAGTAATCTGGTTTTTCAATTTACCATTGCCATCAAACAGGTAGAAATGGCCCCAGCCATCGCGTTCGCTCCAATGGATGATTTCCTTGCCACCATCAATCAGGCCTGGACGTTGCACCTCCACATAAGTATTGAAACGCTCTTCGATGAGGGTCGTTACCTTACCGGTGCTGATATCGATGGTACAGATATCGATACGTTTCAAATCCCTGCTGGTACGGGCAAAATAGAACTTGCTGTTATCGCCCAACCAAATAGACGGACGGAATTCGTTGTCGCGGTCCTTGTTAAGCGACTCTTTGCCCCAAGCCGAAATGCTTTGGTCTTTAAAGGCCGTAGTATTGATGGTTTTATAGGTTTTCTTTGCAAAATCGAACAATACAAACTCATCGATCGGCGCTTCTTTCTCGCCTGGCATCTGATATTTGTAGGTTTCTAAGGTTGGGCGACCGGCCGAAACGCTGTTGATGACCCAAAGGTCTTTAACCTGGCGAGAATCGGTTCTGTCTAAAACAAAATATTTAGAATCCGGCGACCACAATACGTAAGCGCCTCTTCTTTTCTTGTTGTTTTTGATGTTTTCTTCGTTGTTTTCGCCATCGCCATCGCTACCGTACGAATAGAATTTTACACCGTCTTTGGTTAATTGGTGCTCTACAATGGTGCTGTCGTCTTCGTTTTTTACTGCTTTTTTGTAGTTCTCCTTGTCCATCCAATACAAATTGTAGTTGCGGGAGAAAATAATGGCCGATGAATCTGGTGCTACCGAGCCCCACGACGGTTTGGCCTTAGGCTTTTGGTAATTTGGAATTTCGGTTAGTTTTTGGCTGGCCAATTCGTAGTTGAAAGAATAGATCTTCTTTTGCATCGAATCGGCAGCCTTTTTGTCTTTTCTGTCAGGTTTTACCTCATCGGTGGTGCTTCTCACTTCGAAAGTGATGCTTTTCTCGTCTTTGGCAAACTTGAGGTTTTCGATAGGCAGGTGCTGTGCATCAAAAGGATCGCGGATGATCATGGTAATCTGCGCCGCCATTTTGGCTGGATCGAATAGCAACTTTTTGCTTCTGGCAGCCGGTTCAACGATATACCATTGTTTGCCGTTAGGTGTTTCGTACTGGTACCAGAAGCGATTGCTCAGCTTGAGCCAATGCGGGTCTACGGCCGTCGAATAAATAATTTTTCTCAACTTATTTGGC
>JBCNPG010000093.1:0-8361 GCA_039593445.1 Pedobacter sp. | reverse complement strand
TCCAATGGGCGGGAAGTTTTCGAAGTTGTGATCCATAGTTAAAATCTGCTGGCCTAAAATACAATTTTAATGTGATTTTAAGCTCCATGGTCGATTAGGGTAGTTGTTTTAAGCTAATTGATATTCGGAAAAGGAAATCTATAACTCAGAGCATATTTTTTGCCATTGATTAATGCGGCTTGCTTTTGCCTGAGGCTTTTTAGGAATTTGATGAAATCCTTGAAGTATTTTCTGTCTAAATAGAGGCTATACAAACCTTCACCTCGCTTTATTGTGGTTTTGCTATGGATATCGTTCCATTCTTTTTTCCATGATAATGGTTCTTCCTTCGAATTGGCGTATGTGTATGCCAGTATTTCAATGTTTTCAGGAAGCCATTCGGTGGCTGAAGCTTCGTTTAAATTAATGATATTGTCGTAAGCAGTCAAAAAAGCAGTCGGCGTTTCTTTCCTCGCATCACTCTTTTTACTGCTAATTCGGCCATATACACTGATTTCTTGTAATGAATCTATATTCAAGGAAATCGTGATGGTTGGCTGGTCTGTAGAATTGGAAGCGATAATGTACTTGGGTAGTTTTGCCAATGTATCTGAAATGCCGAGGTTGCGCATCAGGTTTTGGAGTTCTGCCTTTTTTTTCTTTACCTCAAAGTATTTCACCCTATTGCCTTGCTTTTTCTTAAAGATGAACTGTCCATTTTCGTATAAAGCAAAAGATGGAGAGTCAGATCCAATAACCATCAACCAAGGATCTGTTTCTGTTAAAACAACTAATGGTTTGCCATATTTATTGTTAAAGGCTTGTCCAAAAGAAATTGTTGGACCAAAATATAGCAACAATGCCAGTAAATATTTTTCCATTTCAAATTGACCTGTAGCGACCAGGGAAATTTACGGAATAAATCAGTAAATATTAATGGCAATCGGTTTTATCGAAAATAATCGGTTGGCCAAACTTTAGCGTATGGAGATCTTTGAAAACCATTTTACCATCTTTTTCCAACACATCGCCAAAGCCTTCCAGCATTTGATCTCCTTTTTTGAGGAAAGCCACCTGCCTTACTGATTCCTTGCCTTCTGAGCTGAAGGTGTAGTCGGCAACAAGTGTATCGCCTCGCATTTCACCCTTGATGATGCCTTTATTGCTGTCTTTTTCGGCAAAGTGGTAGCTCAGTTCGCCCGTGGTAATCGTGCCGCTGGTCATGAACGAAAGCTTGGCCGTATCTCTGTTTTTGATGTATTGATAGCAATGTTGAGGGGTTGCGCCTACAATGTTGGTATCAAGGGTTGCGGTATCGCTTGTCGATTCTGCTGATTTGTTGCCTTGGCATGCCATAAACAATGTAGCCAGGGTCGCTAAGGCGAAAAAGTATTTTTTCATAACTTGAAGTTGAATGATCAACCTGATTAACAAGAAGACCTGGGAAAATGTTTGGCAATTGCAAGCCCCCTTATGGCAAGACGTGCCGAATTTTGGTTTTGGAAGGTCAGTCAGCTTCTTCATCATAGCCACGGCGGTCTAGGAATTCGTCGGTAAAATGCTGTCTGTGCTTGGGCTGTGCAAATTTCTCGGCATTAAAAGCAACCGAGTTCCCCTTCGGGATGGAAAGCGATTGCCAATGATTGTTGCATAGCATCTTGCCCAAAAATACAATTTGACCTACATGATAGGGGTAGTGGGCCAGTTGCCTGTTAATGGCTTCCATTACGGTATGCCCCTGGTTGCGGATAAAGATTTCCCGGTTTAAATCGGCTTCGGTTAGGGAGTCAATGGCATCGAAAAGACACTGCCAACCCTCGTTCCATTTGGCCAGGAGTTCCTGCCTGTTTTTGATGTCGTTTACAAATTCGGCATCGCGGTCTCTACTGGGCTTTTCTCCATCGGTAGTCAGAAAATCGGTCCACCTCGACAGCATGTTTCCCCATAAATGTTTAACAATCGTTGCTATACTGTTGCTGTCGTCGTTGTACTGCCAAAGCAATTGGTTTTCGGTTAACTGGTCAAACGTTTTATCGCCCAGCTGTTTATAATAAGCCAACTGTTTCCTCACGCTTTCTAAATAACTTTCCATTGGTTGCAAGCTGAATGTTTTTGTGCCTTGTTGCCACGGCTCATTAAAATTAGCGGCTTTATCGCTGACAAACAAATATTGTGCAGCGGCAATGGACTACTGACGTTTAACCAGCAGGAGTTCGTTGTTGTCTAAAATCAGATAGCCATATTCGTAGCAAAAGAAATAGGTGCCTCCATTTGCGGTAACGAAGGTATGGGTGTGGTAATTGAAGTCGAAGCCTTTTTTTACAAGTTCATCTTGGCGCATTTTTACGGTGCCATCAGCATTCTGCATCCTTAAGAGTTCTCTGTTCTTTTTTAAGATCTGGTTAACCTGTTTCATAAAGCTGCAGTCATCGGCTTTTAGATGGTTGTTGTAATTGCTGCGGCACAGGTCGTCGCAGAATTTTTTGTCGGCACGTCCCTTGAGGGGCGTATGGCAATCCAGGCAGTATCGTTCCATAATGGTAGTTTTTGCATGGGATGACCGTTCAATTTACGAAAAGATATAGATATGTACCCACTTTAGCCGATTGCTATTTTATATCCGGTTATATCCGTATATACATGGTTAACCTCCGGCTATTTTTCCTCGATGAGCCAATTTTGTATAGTCGGCAACAAGTATTGCTGTTCGTTAATTATTTAGTCACTTAAAATTGAAGCACATGGAAAATGTAACAAACAAAGTAGTATTAAGCGGTTTCGCCGGTGGCGATGCGGATGTTAAAGTCCTATCTGGCAATCAGAAACTTGCAAGAGTAAATCTGGCTGTGAATGAGCGCTACAAAAGTGCAACGGGAGAAGAGCTGAGGAAAACACAATGGTTTACCTTGACTTTTTGGAATGCGAAGGCAGATTTTGCCGAAGCCCACATCAAGAAAGGTACGTCATTGTACATTGAGGGGAGGTTGCAGAGTGGTACTTATGAGGCAAAAGACGGAAGCAAGCGCTATACTACAGACATAGTGGTAACGGAGGTTAACATTAGGGAAACAGATGTCGCAAGTTAAGTTTGTTGCAACGGGCGCCAGCAATGGCGCCCATCTTTAGTTTAATACATTATAAAGTTTATAACATTATAACTTTAGCAATAAGCCGGCATAACAATTAATGCCTGGAGCCGGATTATAAAACCTGTTACTGGCTGCATTGAGATCGTTGCCCAAGCTGTAGCTGCGGTTGAAGAGATTATTGATGCCAAAATTTATACCTAACAGTTTATGGCCCAAGCGCAAATTTTTAGCCCCAACTTTGAGGTCTGTTAAATAATAGCTTTTGGCAAAAAAGGTATTGGCATCATTAAGAGGCAAAGAGGCGGTGTAATTTTGTTGTACAAAAACAAAGAAATGCTGTTTAAAGCCAAGTTCCAAACTATTATACCAAATATGGCTTGGAATTCCGGTTAAACGATTGCCAGCGTAATCCTGGTTTGCGTTTTTGAAATCAACAAACCGATAATGTGCATAGGTATAGGCACTGTTCAGTTGCAGATTGCTAACAAAATTTGTGGCATGGTTGCGGATCACAGACCATGAGGTCAGCAATTCGATTCCGCTTTGCTTAGTGCCACCCGCATTGGTAAAATATTCTACGTCATTGGTGTTGAGGCGCCTTACGATCGCGTCTTTTAGGCGAAATTCATATATATTGCCCTCTGCATAGAAACGCTGATCGTTGGTTTTCCATCTTATGCCAGCCTCATAATTCCACCCTGCCTCGGCTTGTAGGTTATTGTTGATAAGGTTATCCGACGACCTTACTTCAGCCAACGTTGGTGGCGAATAGCCTTTGCTTGCCGAGGCCCGAAGGGAAAGATTGGCATTCACTAAAAAAGAACTGGCGATTTTGGGCATCCATTGCGCATCAAAGTTTCTTTTGCGTTTGGCTACGCTGGTGGGAAAATAGCTCCTGTAATGATAACTGAAGAAATTAAGGCTCGAGCCCAGCTCAATTAACCAGCGCGAATTTACATCGAAGTTCATTCTTAAAAAGGCAAAACGTTGACTTGCATATAGGTCGTCAGCAGCCTGTAGTTCCGTTGCCGTTCCTTGCTCATTATTAAAATTACGCACATCGCTACTGGTATTGGCCATTTCTACACCGGCTTCTGCACGATAGTTAAATCCTTTGCCCGCAGTTTCAAATTGTATCAAGGTGCGTAGGCCAAGCGTACGCTCATTACGTTTTTCGAAATTGGTAATGAAAGGATTCTTAAAGTTGGTGTAGCTCCCAAAAGCAGCAATAATATGCTTGAAATGAGAATTGAATTGATACTGATTAGCCAAGCCACCAAAAATGCTCTGGTTGTAAATGCCTGCCTGCTGACTAATTGCTCCGGGTAAAGTTGGAGTAGCAGGTCTTGCCAATCTGGGATCCGAATCCAGTTGTTGGGCAGTTAATCCGCCCGGGGTCTCATAATGGAGGTCGCTAAAAAATACGAAAGCCTTCAACTGCCCTTTTAAGCTATAATCCCATTGTTGCGTAGTTTGTATATATTTTCTTTGCAGGGCGCTGTTTTGTCGGTAGCCATCACTGCTTTGATAGCCTTCGGTTATATTGAAACGATAATTGTGATATACCCGATTAATGCTCGCGGTTTGGTGAAACAGGCCATAAGATCCGGCATCCAGCCCAAGCTCGATTTCGTTTTTTGCCTTTAAAAGCGGATTGATCAATAAAGCACCGCCCGTATTCGCGCCAAATGTACTGGCTTCGGGCCCTTTATAAACTTCGAGGCTGCCAATGCCTGCCAAGTCGACAAGGTTGAGGTAAGTATTGCCCCCGGCATCGGTAATCGGAAAATCGGCGAGGTATATTTTTACGTTTCTGATGCCAAACGGCGAACGCAGCAGGCTGCCCCGCAACGAAAGCCGATAACTGCCCGGCGACCGCTCCTCCATTCTAACTCCAGGAACTGTATTCGCCAAACTGACCAAAGAAGCCCTAGGCTGGTTTTGAAACTGGTTACTGTCTAAAAGGCTAACTGCTCCTGTGCTTCGTAGCAAAAATTGTGGATTATAGTAGCCCTTAACGATAACCTGATCTAGCTTTTGAGTGCTGTCGGCAACTGGATTTTGGGCACGGACAACAGCAGCAGTAAGGACAAGCAGGTAAACGGCAATTAATTTCACTTAGCAAGGATTGAATACCAAATATAAATTAGTTTTTTCAATTTTAGGGGCTGCATACAAACAACAAAGGCTGCCCGTTGGGGCAGCCCTTGAACTCACTAAGCTGTTTTACTTTAAAAAACAATCTTAAATTAGTTTACTTTAAGGCCGATTTCGCCTTCGTCTATTCCGGTAATGTTTTTATCGCCAAAGGCGGTAGATTTTGTCTGGAGCAGCTTCAGCAAATCCTCGGTTGTACCGGCGTGCTTAACTGTAATCTTTGAACCGCTGGTGTTGAATTTCATGGAGCTTTCAGTAACTCCTTTACAGGCTTCAATATCGGCCTTGATTTGTTTGATAGTGGCCAAAGTACCACCATTGATCGAAATAATGGTGGTACTCTCGCCTTCGGCTTTTTTCTTTTTTCCAAAAAGGCCAATAAGTTTATCTGCCGTATTTTTGGCATTATCAACGGTGTTGCCTACCTGTTGTGCCTTGCCGATGCCACGGTCTACTGCGTTTTGGGCCGATGCTTCGTTTATACCCAAGGTTAACACTATGGTGCAAATTAAAATAAGGATGCTTTTCATAACTTTTATTTTTTGGTTCGAAACAGAAATAATTGTCGTGTTCGAAGCGTTATCAAATTTGGTGGCAGGCGTTAATTAACAAGTCAAACTTAGGCGCAAAAGCAACGATTTTCAATACCTGCAAATAGCGAATTTTATCTACTGGTTTTCATGTATTTTTCTGTTTTTCTTGAGAAAAATTATTCAAATGCCTAGTTTAACCCTCTCATTAGGCGAGAATGGAAAAGAAACCTTATTCCCCGAATTAGCAAAGAGCAATCCTAAATATTGAAGTGTATGCTGCCCGAAAAAATAACGCTAGCCATAGTTGATGATCATCCAATCGTTGTAGAAGGCCTTAAGCTATTGCTTTTGGATAAACCGCACATCGATATTATAGGTTCGTTTCATACCGGCGAATCGTTCATGAAGTTTTTGAATGGCATCAGTGTAGATATTGTATTGCTGGATATTACATTGCCCGATAAAAATGGGTTGGATTTATGTAAGGAGATCAAGCAAAAGCATCCCGAAACGAATGTCATCATCCTAAGCAACCATAGCGAAAGAAGCATTATTATGCAGGCGCTGCAACACGGAGCAAGCGGTTACCTGTTGAAAAACGCATCGGCCACCGAGCTCATGGATTGTTTGAATACGGCTATTCGTGGTCAGGTAGCCTTGAGCGAAGAGGTAAAGGGAATTATGGCCAGGCCGTCCACCATCATGCCCCAGGGCTTTCCAACATTAACCAGTCGGGAAAAGGAAATCCTGCCATTGATTGCCACAGGCCTTACCACAGCTGATATCGGAAATAAGTTGTTTATCAGTCCACTTACCATCGAAACACACAGACGCAACCTGATGCAGAAGTTTGGAGCTAAAAATGTAGCCGAACTGATTAAACTAGCAACGCTGCATGGGTTGACTTAAAGGTTGTCAAGAGCTTATTTTATTCCCTTCCCAATCGGTTACAGTAGGTTTGTGAAGCTCATGCCATCTCTTTATAAAATGATCTATGTTTTCCATGTCTTTTTTGATAAGTTCTCCCAGATTCTGAACACTTTCTTCAAATCCCTTTTCAGTATAGAAAGATTTGAGCTTATGTCTTACTCCATGAAACAGGGGTGGCCCCTTATAATCATCCATTCGTAAGCGCATTTCTGTATCAGAAGGCATGCCAAACTGCATGCCATCACGAGTTTTTAGTTCGGTTAACGTCTCTAATTTGGGCTCCAATTTAAAGATGTTTAGAAAGATTTGTATCCAGGTGTCTCTTCTAGAGATATACGTAGTAATCATTTCTAATTCTGAGTTTGACGAAATTCGACACATTGTATACGTGAAATTATTTAGGTTGTTTCGGCCAAACCAAGAACTAGAAAATGGAGATTGTTCAAACCCTTGCCGTTTTAATGCAGGGATGCCCTTTTTAACAAAAATTTCGTTCTTCGCCTCTAGGCGTTTTTTGTCTGATACATTGTAAAATAAAGCCATTTTTAGATTTTCTCTATGCTATCGTTAAAAGTTTGTTTTACCTAATTTGTAATATTGCATTTAATTTTTTCTTGCTTGTCCACCTGATCCAGTTACCGTACTTTGAGCTGCCTTGCCTAATTGAGTGCTTGTTGTGCGACTAATAACTATGTCTCTTCCCTGAGATCTCAATACCCTTCTTGCTGCCCTCTGATTACTCGTTAGCCCAGCTTTGTTAAATTTGCTTTCGACAATTTTTGCTTTGCCAGTAAATACATTTTTCATTGCATGATCATATTCTGCAGTTTGAATTTTTCCTGTTGCTGTTCTTCGTCCTGTTGCAACGGAAGCATTTCCGCTACTTTTGTACCCTTTAACGCCCTCTTTAACTTTAGTTATGAATTCCCCTAATTTGCCCTTTGCAGAATTAGAAAGATTATCCGCACCTTTTTTAATGTAGTTTCCGGCCAGCTTGCCTGCAAAGGCAAAGCCTCCTCCAACAGCACCATCAATAGCCACATCTTTTAGAGTAGTACCTTTCCCTTGTATTGTGCGATTAGCTATTCCACCTACGATATTTGCGCCAGCGTTAGCTCCCACATTCGCAACTAAACTTGCTCCGCCTGTAAGGCCAGCAACCCCTCCAGTGATAGCTCCTTGAAGAGCGCTGCCGCCAACGGCCTTCCAGCTAGTGATTTTACCACTTTTATAGAGTTGTGTTCCGGCTTCTATCAAGCCACCAACTAAGCCTCCGATACCTGCCCCAATTAAGCCAGTTACGCAATTAGGACAGTTACCATCAGGATCGGATAACTTAATAGGGTTGTTCCATGCATAAGCATAAGGTGATAAGTCATCTTGTTCAGGTTCGTCGGCAAGTGCATCTACGACAATCCATCTTGCTATTTTTGGATCATAGAACCTTGCTCCATAATCGTATTGTTCTAACTCATTCTGAAGTTCTTTATTGTTATAAAGGTAATTATTATTACCAGCTACTACCGATCTTCTTAATCCAAAAGCATAATAATCATCGGCTTGCAGTTGTTGTGCTAATCCGGTAATCGGGTGCTGATTAAAAGTAACTCGTACATTTCCTAGATGGTCTGTTAAATTGTATTCATAAACAAAAGTGCCACCGTTATTTCTCG
>JBCNPG010000092.1:0-8369 GCA_039593445.1 Pedobacter sp. | reverse complement strand
AGCAAAGGCGTTGCTGCCCGCAGGCACATTGCTCCAAGGATAGTTCTGGTTGGCGGTGGCCGAATAAACCAATGCAAAATTATCTTTATAATCGCGCATCAATGGTCTGGTCATTACGTCCTTAAAACGTTCAACAACCTTCAGTTCGGCATCGGTGGTTTTCTTGTACAGGTTGATCAGCACATGCAGCTGAAAACTGTTGGCCAGCCTTCTCCAATTGTCTACTTTTCCGCCATAAATCGGATCGCCATCAAAATTCGTTCCGGCTGCGAATAGTGTATTTGCCTGATCAAGTTCGTTCAATATGCCCAAGAATACTGTTTTTTGGGAATCGTACTTAGGCTGAATAATGCCCGACTCCTCGCCTTTAACGGCATCGGTGTAAGGAATATCGCCCACCTGTATGGTGGTTTGGAAAAATTGCCAAGCCCTGATGAAATGGCCCAAGGCTTCGTAAGATTTTTTGAGGCCTTCGTTTGGAGCCGCGTCAATCATGGGCTTAACGTTACGCAACAAGTTGATCCTCGAAAAATCCGTTGCCCCCAGCCTATTGTACTGGAAACCTTCGATACCCTCGCCCCAGGTAAGGTATTTGCTGAGCAAAAAGCTCTGCATAAAGGATTTTGTGGTGCTGATGTCGGAACGGGTAATGTTTAAGATCATACCGGTGGCCAACATGCCCGAGCTAACTTCGGTTGCCGCATGTGGGTTTTCGTTGATTTCGTCAAATTTTTTGCACCCATTGCTCAACAATACCAATAGTGGCAATATCAAGCTGTATTTATAGATCGTCTTTCTCATAAAATAAATTCTTAAATTTTTTATAAACCCAATTTGATGTTAAAGCCTACGATACGTTGCGAAGGCGAGTTCAGGTCTTCAGCGTTAACGTCAGGATCTGAATATTTGAAATTGGTCCACATGAAGAGGTTTTGGCCTGTTACCGCAATCGAACCGCGTTTTAAGCCAATTTTGCTCAAAACCTTTTGAGGAATGCTGTAGCCTAAAGACAATTCGCGCAGCTTGATGAACGTTTTGCTTTGAATTCCCCTATCGCCACCCCTGTAGCTGCGGGCATAGGTTTGGTAGCCTACCTTCACATCGTTAGGTGCATAAACCCTGGTATCGGCTATAATATTGCCATATTTATCGTAGGTAGCCGATCCAGAAACCAATTTCACGCCCTGTCCCACATAGTTATTGAGCTTATTAACTACCTGGTCATACCTGTAGGCATTGTCGGTTTCTGGAGCCGTTCCGGTTTCGAACATATAATCGTACAGGTAGTTGTACATATAGCCTCCTACACGGCCATCAAGGGTCAATCCTAAATTCCAGTTGCCATAGGTAAAGTTATTGATGAAGCCCACTGTAAAGGTTGGATCGCTATAGCCGTACTTTTTAACGTCTCTCGAATTACCAGTAGTACTGAGCAGAGGCATGCCACCAGCTGTATGTACCAGGTTTCCATTGGCATCGGTTACCCAATAGGCCGCGGTATAAACGTCGGTTCTGGCACCTTTGTAAACCCAACGACTGTCTGGAGAATAAAGTGGATCCAGGTTTTCGTAATACAAGTGCTGGTTAGACCAATTGACCATCGAATTCCATTCAAACTTCGAATTCTTGATGATGCTCCCATCAACCGTAACCTCGAAGCCCCTGCGTACCCTTGTTTCGGCGGTATTGACCAGTGTTGAAGAAAAACCTGAACTTTGCGGGATGCTGGCCGTTGTTTGGGTGTTGAAGTAGTATTTGTTAAAATAGTTTACGTCTACATGCAATCTCTTTTTAAACAAATAAGCCGAACCTCCAAGCTCCCAGGTGCGTTCTGAACTTGGCAGCAAGTTTTGAAAATCCAAAATGGTCGTTGGATAAGAAGCCGAATTTAAGCCATTCCAAACATTGGTTGAGGTGCCGTAGGTTTTATTGATTTCGAAAATGCCGGCCGGTTTTTTTACCAAGGCCAAGGTTCCCCTTACCTTAAGCATATCGATTACTTTTGGCATCTTAATCAGCTCGGAAAGAATGACACTTGTACCTGCACTTGGATAGAAATAAGACCTGTTGTTAGCCGGTTGGGTAGACATCCAGTCGTTTCTGCCTGTAAAATCTACGAACACAGCGTCCTTCCAGCCAAATGCTGCCCTTCCATATACGCTATTGTTTTTTCTTGGCAGGAAGGATTGGTTAACCGTTACCGGTTCAACCGAGCCCCTGAGCGAGAAAAATGTTGGAGAAATCAATCCGTTTTTGGTGCTTCCGGAAAAGGTTTCATCTTCCTTGTAAAACAAGTTGGCACCAGCCAATGCCTCGATAGAAAAATCGCTTATCTTTTTATTGTAGCTCAAGATCACGTCGTTGGTGATGCTGAACCCGGTACTCGTGCCGATGCTGTACATCCCTTTGGCATCCCATCCGCCACGGTTCGAGTAGATGTTGGAAGTTGGATTGTGCATGGTGGTTTTATTGTTGTAATTGTCGTACCCCATACGCACCAATAGATTCAAATCTTTGTTGAACTTATAATTGGCCGAAAAAGTAGCGTTCATGGTGTTTTCTACGCTACTGTTTATCTTTTCGTAAGCAATCAAGTAAGGATTGTCGTACCAGTTGGTATACATCCAGTTTTGGGTTTTGTTCGGGATTACCCAGTAGTCTCTATAATCCCTGATGTCGTATTCGGTACCGGTCCACATGATCAATTGGTACAGGTAACCTTGGTTATTATAACCAGAGCCCCATACCTGCGGCGTAGATTGGCGGCTCAAGCCAAACCTTCCCTCGATCTTGAACTTGGGCGAAACAATAACCTCGCCACCGCCAGTTACGTTGAACATATTGAGTTCCTGATTGGGAAACTGGCCTTTGTTGTAAACCTGGTTTACGCCAAGCCTGAAGCTTCCGTTTTCTCCGCTTTGCGCAATCGAAATATTATTGCTTGAAATAATTCCGGTGCTCATGAAATTCTTCAGGTTGTTTTTTCCAACCGAAAGCAATGGACGATTAGGCTCCATTTGCTTGGTTTGCGGATTCCAGTCGGTTGCCGTATTGCCCGCATCCAGTTTAGGTCCCCAAACATAGTCGTTGCCAATTGCCCCATTTAAGCCACGTCCGTAGCTTGATTGCACTTCTGGTATAGACAAATAACCCAATTGGAACATGGTATTACTGTTAAAATCGGCCGATACGCCACTTTTTCCAGCACCTTTCTTGGTTGTAATCACATATACACCGTTGGCCGCCCTCGAACCATAGAGTGCAGAAGCAGCTGGCCCTTTTAAAATGTTGATGCTTTCGATGTCGTCGGTCGGGATATCGCGCAGGCTTAAATTGTCATAGTCAACACCATCTACAATCAGCCTTGCGGTTTCGCCCCTCAGTACCAGTGTAGGGGTGGCATTAAACTCTGTCGAGTTTCTTACTTCCAAACCCGCTACACGACCAGAAAGAGAAGTTCCCAGATCTACGCCCTTTACGGTCTGCAGCTCTTTGCCATCTAATTTTTGCACGGCATAACCTAAAGATTTTTCGGAACGCTTGATACCCAAGGCGGTTACCACTACTTCTGTTAGGCCGTTTGTTGCAGGCACTAGGCTTACATTATACAATTTCTCCTCGCCGATGGTTATTTCCTTGCTGGTATAGCCGATAAACGAAACCACCAGTACCGAGCCTTTTAAAGCATTAATGGTATAAGAGCCATTATCGTCTGTAACCGTACCGATCTTGGTGCCTTTAACGACTACACTTGCTCCGATAATGGGCTGGCCTGTTTCGTCGGTCACCTTGCCGCGTATGTTTTCAAAAATGTTAGGGTAGCTCAGCTCCTCTTTTTTTCGGAGCACGATTGTTTTTTCAAATACCTTATAGCTCAATGGCTGATCTTTGAAGCAAATGTCGAGCACTTCGCCAATGGAGGCGTTTTTAACATCGATGCTTATTTTTTGAGCTTTTTCCAGCTCCAGGTTATCATACAGGAAAACATAGTCGCTCTGCCTTTCAATAGACTTAAAAATTGAACTTATTGGGGCGTTTTTCTGTTTTAGGGTAAGATTTTGGCTATAAACACTTGCGCTAACCTGACAAAGGGCCGCAAGTAGGAATATTGTTGTTAGCTTCATTACCAGAATGATTTGTTTAGACTTATGCTGTAGCCGAAATACAGCACAAAAAGATGTACTAAAATTCATAAATTTGAATTTGGGTTTAAAACATTATAGGTTAGACAACTTGATGTACCTGCCGAGGATCGATCCTGGCAGGATAAATTAATCCCAAAATATCCAGACGGGAAGTGGTACGAACACTTCTCGTTTTTTATTTTGTAGCAAGATTAAGCGGGTGGGTTTGTTTAGTGTTTTTTCTTCATAGGGGATTTGTTTTTCGTTTGTTAGGGTTTGACTGTGATTTGGTTGTTTTCTATGGTACAGTTGATGCCCGAATAATGAAGCATCTCGATCAGTTTCTCGGCAGTTGTTCTTCTTGGGATTTTACCAGAGTATTCCTTGTTGAGGATCGGTCCTTTGTAGCTGACGCTTACATTATACCAACGCGATACTTGACGCATGACCGATTGCAGGTCGGCACGATCAAATTGAAAATAGCCGTTTTTCCATGCAACTATGGCATCTAAATCGTCAATCTCTCTTACTGCAATGTGCGAAGATGATTTGCTGAGGCTGGCTTGGAGCCCCGGACTTAACAAAGCTTTGTCTGTTCCTCTTTTAAGCTCGATGGCACCCTCAAGCAAGGTTGTTTTCTCGAAGGCCTCATCGTCATAGGCGTTCACGTTAAAATGCGTGCCCAATACCTTGATTTCAGCTTGATTTGTACTTACGATAAACGGCTTGGCTTTATTTTTAAAGACTTCGAAATAGACTTCTCCGGTAATTTCGACCTTGCGTTCACTGCCAGTAAAAGCCGCTGGAAACCTGATGGAAGAATTGGCATTCAGCCAAACATCGGTGCCATCGGCCAAGACCAGGTGGTACTGCCCTCCCTTCGGCGTACTTACCATGTTAATTGCCGTACTTTGGGTATTTGTATTTTCGGCAAAGGAATAGACCAGTTCGCCGTTTTTGGTTTTGGTAATGCTTGCTCCGGATTGATGGCCTATCTGCCCATTGGCGACCTCATTGAGTGCAATCGTAGACCCATCGGCCAGCGTTAGCACCGCATTATTGTCGCCAGGCTTAATCGTACCCTGTTTTACCTTGGCAAACGAAGCAAAAGAAATAGACTTGTTTTTGTGGAGATAATAAAAAGCGCCAGCGGCAAAGACCAAGCATAGTACTGCGGCTTTGGCCCAAAAAGCGGTGCCGATTTTGAACCTATTCTTAATAACGGGAACTTCCTTTTTAGCTTCTATTCTAGATTTTATCCTATTAAAAATCTCGGCCTTGATTTGTGCCGCTTCTTCAACGGTATGTACGGCTTCTTCGCCATTTACAGTTTCATACCAGGCTTCTACTTCCCTTTTTTCTTCGGGAGTTGCCGTTTTGTTGTTGTACTTTGCTAATTGCTCTTTATTCAAAATGAGTGGTATTTGCCAATATATCCGTTTAAATGGCATAAAGTACCATGCGGTTTTACTTTTTTTAGCAATTACCCTAAAATAAAAACACAAGAAACTGAATATCAGTTCTTTAATTAAGAATAAATTAATATCGGATTTACAGCAGCTTGGACAGGATCACAGACAGTATGGCCAAAGAAGAATCGTAGTGCTTTAATCGGTTTCTTAAGCGCTGGTAAGCCATTTGTAACTGGTTTTTGATGGTCTGTTCGGATATCGAAAGGTCTTCGGCTATTTCTTTGATCGAGCGTTCATCTTCTTTCTTAAGGATATAGATTGCACGCATCCGGGGAGGCATGCGTTGTATTTCTTCATTGATAATGGCAATCAGCTCTTTTTCGAGCAGCACATTTTGGGAATGCTGATCGGCCACCATTTCATTGCCGACAACACTTAGGGCATAGCGGAATTGCACCTTGTTCTTTTCGTAAAGCTGAAGCACTTTATTACGCAGGATGGCATAACAATAGGCCAATACGCTCTGCTCGCTATCGAGCATGTCTATTTTATCCCAAAGGCAAACAAATACATCCTGAACAAGGTCTTTGGCCAAGTCGTCATATTGTACCTTTTTAAAAGCTTGTTTATAGAGCGGATGCCAATAGGTGTCAAATACAAGCTGGAAAGCCTTTTCTTTATCTAGCTTTAATAAAATAAAAAAATTACTCTCTAATTCCTGACACATATTACCTTGAACACTTCAATTAAGATTGGAAACCAAATATAATCGAAAAATCCAAATATAAAATTATTGTGACGTTAAGAAAAAAATTAAAAAAGCCAAGGATCAAAAAGTGCTTTATAAACAGCATCTTTTTGGTTTACAACAGGTATTGGGAGACTAACTGCCATAAAAACAGCTAGTGTAATCGTGTTTAATTTCCGAAAATATATTCTAACAATTCGGTAAGGTTCGGCGGCTAAACTTTACCTCTCTACCAATCTTTGCAATTGTAAAAAATCCCCTAACTTTTTTGGTTAAGGGATTTTGGTTTTGCGTCTAGCTATCTTTGAACCTTGCGAGCGCTTCTGATGTAGCCGGTGTAAAAAGGTTTACCAAATTGCCATCAGGGTCTTTGAGCAAAAGCGATTTATTTCCCCAAGGCATGATTGTGGGTTCCTGTACTACACAGTTCTTAAAAAAAGCCTGCGAATTTTCGAATAGCTGTTGCACATCGTCAACCATAAACTCAATAATGGCGCTTCGGTTGTGTGCTGGCTGCGCTACGCTGTCGCCACCAAAAAACTGCAGGGTTTTGGTGCTTCCTATGGCTAAAGTTGCCGTTTTGGTTTTCAGTTCGGCAAAATCGGGCGTATACCTGATGGCTACAATTCCTGTTACCTGCTCATAAAAATTGATGAGTTCTTCTACCTTGGCGGTAATAATTCTAATGGATATTAAATTCATTGCTTATTGATTTTGTTAAGGCGCCAAAGTAGAAGCCTGTAGTGACAACTGTTTGTCAGTGCTTTTCATTTTTTTGCTCTTTTATTAACATTGCTACAATCCTTTTGCCTAAACACAAAAGCCCTGTTACCTCGTGGCAACAGGGCTTTATTAATCAGATGGCAAAAATATTGCCTCTACATTCTAGTATTCTACTTTATAATCTTTTTTAAGGCTTTTGCCTCCCCATGCCCTAACCGAAGTCCAAGGTGCTGGTGGGGCTGTCCAAAACACATTGTCGGCAGGCAAGCCAAGCGTAAGAAAACCCAGGGTTGCCATATAAAGGCTTCCGGTTGATGTGTAGGTATCGGCAACCATAGGCTGATGGCCATTAAAACCCAACACCAGCCAGCCGGCTTTATCAAAGTTCTGGTTGCCATCGTACATGTTGTGCATCACCTTGGTCAACGCGGCTCGAACCTGTGTGGGTTGGATCCATTTAGGCAGTTTTTCCATGAGCGCTACCTGGGCCAAAACCTGAAAAGTAGCAGTTCTGTAGGTAATGGACCGTCCATAAGCCGGATAAGTACCATCAGGTTCAATAACACGCTCCAAATATTCGGCATAACGGATCATGCGCTTTAATGCCATGTCATAGTCAGTTTGCGAAGCCCTTCCCTTTTTAACCATGATTTCCAGCAAATCAACCAACATGGGATGGATGACATAAGAGTTGTAGTAATCCATGCTGAATTTTGCTCCGTCGCTATACCAGCCGTCGCCCACATACCATTCCTTCATTTTGTTGAGCGAAAACTGAATACGGGCTGGATCATACTGCTCGCCAATACTCATTAAAAAGCCTTCGGTTAAACCGGCAAAAAGCAACCAATTGTTATATGCCCCGCTCCTGTCGCGCAAAGATTTAAACTCTGCAACAAAGCGTTTTTTAGTCACTTCATCCAAGGGTTCCCAAAGTGCCTTCGGTGCACGCAAAAAAGCATGGGCTACATAAGCCGCATCTACAATAGGCTGATACTCGACACGGTAATTGATATAATCCGGATTAGCCGGGTCAACCGAATTGGTGAGTGCCTTTAACAATTCGGTGCGCAATTGCTTACGCATCTTGCCTTCTTCGGTATCATCATCTGGCAAGGCAAGCCATGGAGCCACGCCTGCCATGGTCCGGCCCAAAGCTTCTAGATAGGTTACCTTGTCACGGTTGCCATCATGGCTTTCGGGTGTTTCGATAGGCATATTTTTCTTCAATGTGCCATTGGCCAGGTTATGGATTACCGGGTAGGAAATCCTATAAAGCGTTTTGGCCCAGAAAATCCGGTCTTGCGCACCCGTGGTCTCTTTTGCTTTTTGACCGGCTACGGCAAGCGCGATGCAGATAAG
>JBCNPG010000091.1:0-8378 GCA_039593445.1 Pedobacter sp. | reverse complement strand
AGCACATACCAAACAGTACATACTATACTATATGAAATACGAAGTAATTGAAGAAGATGGGTTTAAATACATTGAGGCGGGTGAAGGCGAACCGTTGGTATTACTTCATGGGCTAATGGGCGAATTGAGCAATTGGGAGCCCACACTGGATCATTTTAAAGCAAAATACAAGGTAATTGTTCCTATTTTGCCTATTTATGACCTCCCTTTGCTAACCTTGGGCGTAAAGAGCTTATCCAAATATGTGCTGCGCTTCCTTAAATTCAAAAAACTAAACCAGGTGGTGCTGGTGGGTAATTCGCTGGGCGGACACGTTGGGCTGGTATTTACCGTGGCACACCAAGAATATGTAAAGGCGCTGGTATTGACCGGAAGCTCCGGCCTCTACGAAAATGCGTTCGGAGGTTCTTTTCCGCGAAGAGAGAGCTACGATTATGTACGCGAAAAAGTAGAATTTACCTTCTACGATCCGGCAACGGCTACCAAAGAACTGGTTGATGAAGTGTTTAGGTCTATCAACGACCGTTCGAAGGTAATCCGTATCCTGGCTTTGGCCAAATCAGCCATTCGCCACAACATGGCAAAGGAATTGCCGAAGATCACTATTCCTGTTTCGCTCATTTGGGGCAAACAAGACAAGATTACACCACCAGATGTGGCCGAAGAGTTCCATCAGCTGCTGCCCAATTCAGAACTGAACTGGGTTGACCAATGTGGCCATGCGCCAATGATGGAAAGACCGGCCATTTTTAACGAATTGCTTGATACTTTTTTAAGTAGGATTTTATTGAAATAATGTTTGCTTCAGAACTCATATCGAATGTCATTCCGCCCCTAAAAACTTCCGACACTGCGCAGAAGGCTTTGGAGCATATGGCCGAGTTTAAGCTTTACCATTTGCCTATCGTTAACGAAACCCAGTTTCTGGGTCTTATTTCGGAAGAAGAACTGATCGAAGTGCGAGACCAGCAAACGACAATCGGCAGTCTCTCGTTAAGCATCTTGAATCCGTTCGTTTTCGAAAATGCCCATATTTACGATGTCATCCGCCTGTTTAACCTCTTGCAGTTATCGCTGGTGCCGGTGCTCGATGCCCATAAAAACTACCTCGGCGTAGTTTCTATCAACAACCTGTTGGAGTATGCGGCAGAAACCTATGCCGTGAAGGAGCCGGGTGGCATTATTGTGCTGTCTATCAGCAACCGCAACAATTCATTGGCGCACATGGCCCAGATCGTTGAGGCAGACAATGCGCAAATCCTTTCCTCATATGTCAGTTCTTTCCCCGATTCGACCAGGCTGGAAGTGACCTTGAAAATTAATAAGACAGAGCTTTCAAGTATCATATCGTCGTTTGAGCGCTATGACTACGAAGTAAAAGCTGTTTTTAACAATACACAGGACGATAACGGTACAGAAGATAGGTTCAATTCTTTCATGAACTATTTAAACGTATAAAAACCTGCATGAAAATAGCAATTTACGGTAGAGATTTTAATGACAGCGTATTGCCTTTTGTGCAAGAGGTATTTGATGCACTGGCCCAGCATCAAACAGAAATCCTGGTATTTCTGAAGTTCAACAACTTCATCAAGAACAAGATCAGCCTGCCGGCTGCCATCAAAACCTTTAGTACGCATGCCGAATTGGTAGACCATGCCGACGTGCTGCTGAGTTTGGGGGGCGATGGTACCCTGCTCGATACGCTTTCTTTGGTGCGCGATTCGCAGATTCCGGTTATCGGTATCAACTTTGGCCGTTTGGGCTTTTTGGCCAGTATCAACAAAAATGAAATCAAAACGGCCATCGAGGCCTTGGTAAAGGGCGATTATTCGCTCGATAAAAGGGGAGTGCTTAACCTCGAATCGCAAAATAACCTGTTTGGCGAAGAGAATTTTGCTCTGAACGATATCACGATCCACCGCAGGGACAATTCGGCCATGATGATTATCCATGCCTACCTCAATGGCGAGTTTCTTAACTCCTATTGGGCAGATGGTTTGATCATTGCCACCCCAACGGGCTCTACGGCTTATTCGCTCAGTTGCGGCGGACCCATCATCTCGCCCAGTGCGCAAAATTTCGTGATTACGCCAGTGGCGCCACACAACCTCAACGTGAGGCCCATCATTGTGCCCGACGACGTGGAGCTTACCTTCGAAGTAGAAGCCAGGAGCACCAAGTTCCTGCTCACCTGCGACTCGAGGACGGAAACCGTAGACCGCTCGGTGAAGATTACCATCAATAAAGCTAAATTCAACATCAACCTGATCCGCCTTAACAATGAAAGCTACCTGACTACGTTAAGGAATAAACTGCTTTGGGGCATAGATACACGGAACTACTAACATGAATTGTAAAAAGACATTCCTAACGCTTGTTGCTTTATTCGCACTTGGCCTGGCTTCTTTTGCCCAGCGCTTTGAGGTGGGCGCACATGCGGGAGGCTCGTCTTATATGGGTGATCTGAATCAATACAACCCGGTAAAAATTAGCGGCATAGAAGCAGGGGCTTTTGTAAAACTCAATTTCAATCCGCATTTGGCACTTGGCCTGCACTATAACTATGGCAAGGTAAAAGGCAACGATGCCAGTTCTGACAACGAACAGTTCCGCATGCGCAACCTGAGCTTTTTTACGCCGCTCAACGAGTTTAGCCTTTTGGTCGATTTTAATTTCTTCGACATGTTTGCCTACAATGGCAGGAGGCGCTTTACGCCCTTTTTGTTTGGCGGGGTAGGTACGATATTGTACGAGCCAAAGGCCAAGTATGACGGAGAAACCTATAGGCTGAGGCTGTACAATACCGAAGGACAGCCCAAAAGCTACAAAAGTTATACGCTCACCTTTCCCATCGGTGCAGGCACCAAATACAAACTCAACGACAGCTGGACGCTTTTTACCCAGGTTGGTTTCAGGGTACCGCTAACCGATTACATCGACGATGTTAGTGGCCTTTATCCCGATCCGAACGTTTGGACGCGTAACCAGGGGCTAAGCCGTGCACTTTCAGACCGTTCGGGAGAAAAAACAGGCATCTATATCGGCGATCCGGGCACCCAAAGAGGCGATTTTAGAAAAAGGGACAGCTACATGTTTGTAGGTATTGGGATATCTTATACCTTTGTGAGCCAAAAATGTTTTACTTTTTAGGGCGCTGACAAAGCAGAAATGGGATTTAAAGAACAAATTGATATCAATCGCTTGCCACAACACATCGCCATAATTATGGATGGCAATGGCCGTTGGGCAAAAAACCAGGGTAAATTTCGTGTTTTTGGTCACGAGAGCGGCGTACTTTCTGTAAAGGATATCGTAGAGGGCTGTGTAGATATTGGTATCAAGTACCTTACCGTTTATGCTTTCTCTACCGAAAACTGGAACCGCCCCATCGAGGAGGTAAACGCCCTGATGGAATTGCTGATCGCAACCATTAACCAGGAAGCCGAAACCCTGAACAAAAACAATGTCAGGCTAAATGCCATCGGCGATCTCAAGTCGTTGCCCCAAAAATGCATAGACGATTTGGCCAGTGCCATGGAAACCACTGGCAAAAATGATAAATGCACCCTTACCCTGGCCTTGAGCTACAGTGCCAAATGGGAAATTGTAGAAGCGGCCAAGAAAATTGCTGCCCAAGCCAAAGAAGGGAAAATAAACATCGATGAAATTGACGAAAATGCTTTTGCCTCGCAACTAACCACAACCAACATTCCCGATCCGGAGCTGATGATACGCACCAGTGGCGAACATCGGATCAGTAATTTCCTGCTTTGGCAGATGGCTTATACCGAATTGTATTTTACCGAAACCCTTTGGCCCGACTTTAGAAGAGAAGATCTTTTTGAGGCCATTGTCGACTATCAAAAACGCGAACGTCGCTTCGGAAAAATTAGTGAACAATTGAACTAATTTTACTTTTAACACTTTTTAACATGTGTTTAAATTAACTTAGCAACGTTTTTTAGATTGTAAATGAAAAGAATATACCAACTTATTTTCTTGCTGTTGATCGGCTTGCCAACCATGGCGCAGATCCGTACCCAACCTTCGCAAGCTGCACCTTCCTTAAAAGTTAACGGTTCAAGTTTAGATTATTTCAACCCAAAAGAATATGTGATTGGCGGCACCACTTTGTCGGGCGCCAAATACCTGATCGAAGATGTAATCATCACCCTGTCTAAGCTAACCAAAGGCGAGCGTATCGTGTTGCCGGGCGAAGCCACTTCAAATGCAATCAAAAACCTATGGGCGCAAGGCCTTTTTGATGATGTGCAGCTGAACATTACCAAGATTAATTTAGATACGGTTTATTTCGATATCCAGGTGGTAGAACGGCCTCGCCTGAGCGCCTTCGAAATTTTGGGCGTCAGCAAATCGCAAAAAACAGACCTTAACGAAAAACTGGCCGATAAAGCCGGTAGGACCATCATCAACGACAACCTTTACAACACCACCCAGTCTATCATCAAAAAATACATGTACGACAAGGGTTTCTTCTACACCACCATCGATTTCAAATCCAAACCAGATCCGAATCAGGAGAACAGCGTGATCCTGCAGGTGGATATCAATAAGGGAAAGCGCGTTAAAGTACACGAAATCAAGTTTACGGGAAACAAGGAATTCTCTTCGGCCAAGCTCAGGAAGTACCTGAAAAAAACCAAGCAACAGGCTTTCTATAAGGTTTTTGGCAGCGGCAAGTTCAATAAGGAGAAATACGAAGAAGACAAGCTGAAACTGGTTGCCAAAATGCAGGAGAAGGGCTATAGGGATGCCGCTATTCTGAAAGACAGCATTTACAGATACAGCGATAAGGCCATCGGCATCAAGCTGGATATCTATGAAGGCCCTAAATACTACTTTGGCAATATTACCTGGGTTGGTAACGCCAGGTATCCGACAAACTATCTTGAAAAAGTTTTCGGAATTGAGAAAGGCGAAGTATTTAGCGAAGAAAAACTAGAAAAGAAATTAAGAGGCAGTGCCAGTGGCGACGACGTATCGAGCGTTTACCTGAACGATGGCTACCTGACCTTTAACATCGATCCGGTACAAACCAAAATCCACAATGATACGGTAGACGTAGAAATGCGTATTTATGAAGGACCGCAATATACCAACAACAAAATCACCGTAGTGGGTAATACCATTACCAATGATAGGGTGGTATTGCGCGAGATCCGGACCAAACCGGGCGATAAATTCTCTAAGGAGCTTTTGGTGCGAAGCGTACGCGAAATTGGCGCTTTGGGCAACTTTGACGAGTCTAAAACCAATCCTATTCCTAAACCAAACCCAGCTGATGGTACGGTAGATATCGAATACCACGTAGAAGAAAAACCTTCAGACCAGATCGAGCTTTCAGGTGGTTTTGGCGGTGGCCGTGTAATCGGTACCTTGGGATTAACCTTCAACAACTTCTCTTTAAAGAACCTGTTTAACGGCGAAGCCTATAGACCGTTGCCAAAAGGCGATGGCCAAAAACTGAGCTTGCGCGGACAAACCAACGGCAAGTATTATCAATCTTACAGCTTCTCTTTCTCTGAGCCTTGGTTCGGTGGCAAGAAACCGGTAAGCTTTGGTTTGAGCGCCTTTACCTCGTTGCAGTCTAACGGTTTGTCGGCTACCGATGGGGGCTACCAAAAGATCCGTTTGAACGGGGTTTCGGTGAGCTTGGGCAGAAAGCTGAACTGGCCAGACAACTGGTTCTCTTTGGTCCACACCATTAACTTGAACCAATACATCCTCAATAACTATCCAGGCTACTTGTTCAGTACAGGTACTTCTTACAACTTGAACTTAACCCAAGAGATTGCCCGCGATTCGAGGAACAACAATATCTTCCCTACGGGCGGTTCGTACATCAGGTTTACCATCCAGGCAACACCTCCATATTCGTTGCTGAATAAAGTTAACTATGCTACGGCTTCAGATAAACAGCGCTATAAGTTTACCGAGTACCACAAATGGAAATTTGAGGCGCAATGGTTCGAAAGCATCGTAGGTAAGCTGGTATTTAAAGGCCAGGCACAATTTGGTTTCTTAGGCCAGTATAACAAGGCTGTTGGCCAGTCGGCATTCGAGCGCTTTAAATTGGGTGGCGACGGTATGCAGGGCTTCGACTTCTTGCAAGGCTCTGAGCTGATTGCCATGCGTGGCTATTCAAACAATTCGGTTGTACCGGTAGGGGCCAACGTAAATATTGCCCAAAGCTCGGGTAGCCCGATCTTCAACAAATACGTAATGGAGCTGAGATATCCGGTTATTGCCAAGCAGGAAGCAACCGCTTTTATAACGGCATTTGCCGAAGGTGGTAACACTTGGAATAAGTTTAGCGATTTTAATCCGTTTAATATTAGGCGGTCTGTAGGTGTTGGAGCTAAGATATTTTTACCGATATTTGGTTTGTTGGGAATTGACTATGGTTATGGATTTGATAAAATCCCAGGTCTTCCTGATGCCAATAAAGGTCAGTTCCACTTCAGTATTGCCCAGCAACTTGGCGGATTTAATTAATTTTAGCAACACACAAAGCAATGAAAAAGTATTTATTAATCAGCTTTTTGCTCTTGGCGGGTCTGGGAGCATCAGCACAGCGGTTTGCCTATGTAGACACGGAGTATATCCTGAAGCATTTGCCAGAATATAAATCGGCGCTGAGCCAAATCGACGGCTTGTCTAAGCAATACCAGTCGCAAATTGACGAGAGCTTCAATGAAATCGACAAAATGTACAAAGCCTATCAGGCCGATCAGGTTTTGCTAACCGACGATATGCGCAAACGCAGGGAGAACGATATCATCGAGAAAGAGAAAAAGGCAAAAGAGCTGCAAAGGCAGAAATTTGGTCCAGATGGAGAACTTTTCCAAATGCGTACCAAGCTATTGAAGCCTATCCAAGAAAAAGTGGCCACCATAGTTGGTGAAACCGCCAAGAACAAAACCATTGATTTTGTTTTTGACAAAAGCAGCGAATCAACCATGATGATTTATGCCAGCGCCAGCTACGACATCAGCAACGATGTTATCATTAGGCTGGGTTACAAACCAGGAACACTAGTTAAATAAACACCATAGATTAAAAAACAATTATTAAGTAAAATAGAAAAATGAGAAAGTTAGTTAACGTATTTTTTGTTGCAGCCGGATTAGTGCTTACTGCCAATGTTGCGAACGCCCAGCAAAAGCTTGGTCACCTGAACTCGGATGACATCTTTGCTAATCTGCCTGAAGCAAAAACTGTTTCGGCTACCGTAGAGAACCTAGCAAAGTCAAAGCAAGCCGAAATCGACAAAATGATTGCAGAATACCAGTCGAAATATAAGGCTGCCGAAGACAAACAAAAAACTTTGAGCGAAGCCAACAAAGACGTAGTAGGCAAAGAATTGCAGGCTGCAGGTCAAGAAATCCAGGACTTGGCCAAAAGAATTGAAGATGCCCGTACAAAGGCAACCAAAGACGTAACCGATAAGCAAAACGAACTTTTCCCTCCGTTGCAGCAAAAAGTAGGCAATGCCATTGCCGCTGTTGCCAAAGAAAAAGGCTTGGCTTACGTTTTTGATACCTCGATCTCTCAAGGTTTCAACAGCCTTGTGTATTCTGATGGTGGCGAAGACATCACTGCTGCGGTTAAAGCTAAATTGGGTATCACTGGTACAGCTGCTCCAGCGGCTACCAAACCTGCTGGCACAAAACCTAAACAATAATCTAAAGATATATCCTTATCTTGTGCGGAATTGGAAAATAACCAATTCCGCTTTTTTTTGCCATGAATAATCAATCGCCCATCGGTATTTTCGACTCCGGCTACGGTGGACTAACCGTTTTCAAATCGATTGCGGCACAGTTGCCCCAATACGATTATATTTACCTGGGCGACAATGCGCGTTCGCCCTATGGCGACCATTCGTTCGAAACGGTTTATCAATATACTTTAGAATGCGTAGAGTGGCTGTTTGTCCAAGGTTGCCAGCTGGTGATTTTAGCCTGCAACACGGCATCGGCCAAGGCCCTGCGCAGCATCCAACAGTTGGATCTGCCTAAAAAATATCCTAACAGGAGGGTGCTGGGTGTGATCAGGCCAACGGCAGAAGTAGTAGGCCATTATTCGAAAAGCGGAAGCATCGGGGTGATGGGCACGCGCGGAACCGTTAATTCGAAATCATACCTGATGGAAATTGGCCATTTCTTTCCTGAAATTAAAGTATACCAGCAGAGTTGCCCAATGTGGGTTCCTTTAATCGAGAATGGCGAACATTTAGATCCTGGCGCCGATTACTTTGTAGCCAAATACCTGGACCAGCTATTGGCACAAGCGCCTGCTATCGACTGTATTTTATTGGCCTGTACGCATTATCCGTTGCTTGTTCCCAAAAT
>JBCNPG010000090.1:0-8408 GCA_039593445.1 Pedobacter sp. | reverse complement strand
CCAGGCGTTCCTGGATAATTTCCATGTGCAACATGCCCAAGAAACCGCAACGGAAGCCGAAGCCCAAGGCCGCCGAGCTTTCAGCCTCGAAAACGATGGACGCATCGTTCAGCTGCAGCTTGTGCATGGCCTCTCTCAGTTCTTCGAAATCTTCGGTGTCAACGGGGTATATGCCCGCAAATACCATCGGTTTCACCTCTTCAAAACCTTGTATGGCTTCTGCAGAGCCGTTTTCTACCGTGGTAATGGTATCGCCAACTTTTACTTCGCGCGCTTCTTTTATACCCGAAATGATATAGCCTACGTCGCCGGTTTTCACGCTGTTGCGCGGCGCCATGTCTAGTTTCAAGATACCCACTTCATCGGCAATGTACTGTTTGCCGGTATTGATGAATTTTACCTTGTCGCCTTTTTTGATTTCGCCATTTACTACTTTGTAATAGGCAATAATGCCCCTAAACGAGTTAAATACGCTATCAAAGATCAAGGCTTGTAAAGGACCATTTGCATCGCCTACAGGTGCTGGCACACGCTCTACGATGGCCTGAAGGATATCTGGAATGCCCATTCCGGTTTTGCCGGAGGCTGGGATGATTTCTTCGCGTTTGCAACCAATCAAATCAATGATCTGGTCTTTAACTTCTTCAGGCATAGCGCCCGGAAGATCCATTTTGTTCAAGATCGGAATAATTTCCAAATCATGCTCCAAGGCTAAATATAGGTTGGAAATGGTTTGGGCCTGTATGCCCTGAGAAGCATCAACAATCAATAAAGCACCTTCGCACGCTGCAATAGAACGTGAAACTTCATACGAAAAGTCAACGTGACCTGGAGTGTCGATAAGGTTGAAGATGTATTCTTCGCCACCAACCTTGTAGTTCATTTGGATGGCGTGACTTTTGATCGTAATGCCACGTTCGCGTTCCAAATCCATATTATCTAGCAACTGCGCTTGTGCCTCGCGCTGACTGATGGTATTGGTAAACTCTAATAAACGGTCGGCCAAAGTGCTCTTTCCGTGGTCAATATGTGCAATTATGCAAAAATTACGTATGTGCTTCATTTTGTGCAAAGATAGGTTTTAAATGCGGAAAGACAAAAGGGGGTTAAGTTAAAGGTTGAAGGGGAGAAGGGTATAAAGTTGAAAGTTGAAAGTTTAAAGTTTAAAGTGAGGGTTGTTATTAGCTTGTTGTTATTGAACCAATTAAAAACTATTACCAACTATTGTCTATTGCCTATTATCTATTTCCCATTCACTATTCGCCGTTAACTATCAACTACAGGCCATGTACCAGCCCGCAATTGTGTTTAAACCTGCGTTATTTTACCGTTATCTCATCAAAAAAGGTATGGGCCAAGCCCCCTGAGCCTTCGTGCCAGCTAGGTAACGTTCCGTAGTTTTTCGCTACAATCTTAATATATCTGCAATCACTGTTTACCTTGGTGCCAATTTCCTTGATTTGGATATTGTAGTCTTTGGCTTCTGCAGGTGCTTTCACGGTACCAATGGATTTAAAGTTCCTATCATCGCCGGCTATAAAAAACTCCGTGCTTGGCGGAAAGATGATCCAAGCCTGCGTATCCTGCAAGGCACCTACGCTTACCGAATTGACGTGTTGGCTTTTGCCCAAGTCTAAGACCACTTCAAAATCCTTGCCCCAAACGCCCTGCCAGCGATTGCCGATACGCCAGTTAATCGCTCCTCTCACACCATCGATCAAAGCATCGTTGCCACCACCGGTAAAGCTCTTGTTGATTTCGCTGTTTACCTTGATGCTGTAATTGTTGTTGATCTTTTTATAAATAGCAGTGCTTACATAGCTGGTTTTGTAGCCTTTTTGGTAAGCAATGGCTTTAATCGTGATATCATCGCTGATTTCGAAAGGTGCGGTATATTTTTTCGAGGTAGCATTTGGCTCTGTTCCATCGGTGGTGTAATAAATGCTTGCGCTAGTCAAGGCATCGCTCAAAGTAACGGTAGCCTTGTTTTTAAAGGTTTCTTGCGGACCTTCGATAATTGGGTTGGGCACGATCAAGGTACCCCCGATTTTCATGACCGGCTTTTTAAGGCTGTTCAGGTATTTCATGTCGGGCTGGGCACTCACATTAAAGTTAACTGTAGCACCGTGGGCCAAATCGGCAAAATCAAAGTAAAGCTGATTGTGTGCCTTGCCATTCACCGTAATGCCCTTGATGTAGTAATTGTTTTCGTTGCGGTTTGGGGCATTAACCACTATTTTTTTGCCGTTTTCGAGGCTGATGCTCATTTTTTGGAACCACGGTGTACCGATGACGTACATGTTGTTGCCCGGCGAAACAGGATAGAAGCCCATGGCGCTCATGACCAGCCAGGCACTCATCTGGCCACAATCTTCGTTGCCCGAAAGGCCATCGGGCTGATCATGGTACTGTTCGTTCATGATCTTGTTCACATAATACTGCGTTTTTTCAGGATGAGCAGTAAAGTTAAATAAATAGGCCATATGGTGGCTTGGTTCGTTGCCATGTGCATATTGGCCAATCAATCCGGTAATATCGCTTTGGTCTCTGCCGGTGAGGCCCTGCTTGGTGGTAAAAAGCTCGTCTAATTTCTCTTGGTAGATCTTTTCGCCACCCATCATCTGCATGTGTCCGTTTACATCCTGTTGGGTGCTAAAGCTGTAATGCCACGAATTGCCTTCGGTGTAGTTATTGTTTACTTCGGTTGGGTTAAAAGGTTTCCACCAGCCACCGTTGTTACGTGCCCTGATGTGGCCTGTTGAAGGATCATAAACATTTTTCCAGTTTTGCGCCCTCGCCATATACGTCTGGTAATCGGCCGTTGCGCCAATCATTTTGGCAAACTGGGCAATACACCAATCGTCGTAGGCATATTCTACGGTTTTCGAGGCACTTTCGTGTTCTACATCGGCTAAAACAGCACCGTTCTTGGCATAAACGTCGATGCCAAACTGTTTACGGTTTACGGCATGTTTCATAGCCTGTAAAGCCAATTTGGTATCAAAGCCACGGATTCCTTTGGCATAGGCATCGGTAATGACCGGGATGGCATGATTGCCAATCATACAATAAGTTTCATAGTTTGCCAACGGCCAAACTGGCAGCAGGCCACCTTGTTGATGCATGGCCAAAAAGGTTTTGATGAAATCGAGGGTACGTTTGCGGTCAATTAAGGTTAGCAACGGGTTTTCGGTGCGATAGGTGTCCCATAAAGAGAAAACCGTATAGTACTCGAAGCCATTGGCGGTATGGATCTGATTGTCCAAACCCCGGTAGCGATTGTCGGCATCCATATATAGGTTTGGATTAAGCAAGCTATGGTAAAGTGCCGTATAAAAAGTAGTTAAGTTTTTGGTATTGTTGCTCTCTATCTCAATTTTAGCCAGTTCCTTGTTCCAGTCTTGCTGTGCTTTTTGCAGCGTTTTGTCAAAGTTGAATCCATCGGTGGCGGTCTGGAGATTTTTTAGCGCGCCTGTTTCATCCACTGCCGAAATCGCGATATTGGCCAATATTGCCTCTTGATTGCCGGTTTCAAATTGGATGTATAATTTGATATTGGTGCCTCTTGCTTTCTTTAAACCAGGCTGAAGTTCGTCGTTAGCCGCGATGCCATACGATTTAAAAGGCTTGTTGTAGCGCACGTGGAAATACAGTTCCTGCGCCTTGGCCCATGCGCTCGATTTGCGGTAGCCCCTAATTTCCCTGTCGTTGACAATTTCTACCCAGCTATCCAATACCTTATCCCTATGTTTTAAGTCGATGATGATATTCGATTCGCCTGATTTTGGATAGGTAAATTTATAAAGTCCGGTTCGTCGGGTTGCGGTTACTTCGGCTTTCACCTGGTATTTGTCTAGAAAAGTAGCATAATAACCCGGGCTGGCCTTCTCGTTTTTCTTTTGAAAAGGAGAGGCATATTGGGTATTGAGAAATTGTGGTTTGCCAACGGTTGGCATGAGCAGAAAATCACAATAGTCTTCTACGCCTGTGCCACTCAAGTGGGTTTGTGAGAATCCGTAAAGCACGGAATCGCTATAATGATAGCCAGAACAGCCATCCCAGCCTTGCAAACGGGTGTCTGGACCGGGCTGTATCATGCCAAACGGCAGGGCTGGGCCAGGATAGGTATGCCCGTGTCCACCGGTACCAATAAACGGATTTACATATTGGTTGTAGTTCTTGTTGCTTTGCGCAAAGGTTGCGGTGCCGATAAGGATAAAGGCAAGGCATAGCTTAGAGAATTTCATCAATTTACTTTTCAGGTTTGGGTTCGGTTTTTTTCATGCGCGAAAAAGGATAGCCATTGCATCCCTTTTTGGGATTTTGCCTATCTACATACGCGGTTTGTTCGGCCTGCTCGTCGGTGGCGGCATCATAAACCGTTAGACAAAAACCCCAGCGCCAAGGCTCCATGCCGTTAAAGGTCATGAAGTCGATGCGGGTATATTTATTGCCATCGGTTTTGTTTTTGGCATCGTTTCTGGCCACCAGGTATTGTTTTTCGGGGTTCCATTTAATGATGTGGTATTTGAGGTTGGGATGTTGCACCCATAATGTATCGTTAATGGTATAACTGATGCCGTAGTCGTCGGTGAAGGTGCCCAACGCAAAGGCCGGAGCCTTGCTGTCCTTATTTTGGCCGAGGCACAGCAACGGATATAAAAGGATAAACGTAAAGATATATTTCATCGGATTTAGAAACGGTTTAACTTGCCCAACGCTAGCTTAAAGCAAGAGCAGTATCGCAAATATTGTTTTCGAAGCTAATGGTTTTTTTAAAGAAAAAAGAAATGCAGCGATAGGGAAGATGCAGCTGGTATGGGATAAAGCTCACGAGCTCGACTTTAGGGCCTCGACAAGTGCGCGCACTTTTTCCGGATCGCTTTGTTCATATTGGTATTCATCGTCTATGCTGCCCATTTTGGCAGCTTGGTTGCGGTATTCCATTTTGCTGTTAATCTTCGTTCTTGCCGAAGAATGAAAGTTTTGAGCGCCTGTCGCCCTGCGCAACTTGGCAATGTTTTCGGCATTTACACCTGCACCAGGCATAATTTCAATTCTGCCGTTGGCTTGCTTAACCAATTCTGCAATTTGCTGTATTCCCTGTTCGGCGCTTGGAGTGCCACCAGAGGTAAGCACGCGAACAATACCCAGCTCAATCAGGTCTTCAAGGGCTTGGCTTAAATCGTTGCTCATGTCGAAAGCACGATGAAAGGCTACCGGCATCGGCTTGGCAATGGCAATCAGCTCAGCACAGCGTTTTTTGTCTATCGCACCGTTTGCGGTTAAGATACCAATTACCACACCATCGCAATGCAATTCCTTGCAAAGCTGGATATCGGCTTTCATCAGTTCGAATTCGTCGTCGCTGTAAAGAAAATCTCCGCCACGGGGCCTGATGATTGGCCAGATTTCGATGTTGGGTAGCGCTTTGGAAAGCTTGATCTGTGCATAGCTTGGTGTTGTGCCTCCCTCAGCCATGTTTTCGCACAGTTCAACCCTGTGTGCGCCAGCATTGGCGGCCACTTTTGCCGAGGCAAAAGAATTGGCGCAGATTTCCAGCTTGGGTAGGTCATTATTCGTCATCGCTAACCGGGTTTAGCACGCTCCAGCCATTTGCCGTATTGGCCACATTGATCTTTTGAACAGATTTGCCACCATCGGCATACCAGCAAACTTCGGTAATGATCCAATGTTGTTCGGTAATTTTTTCTCTCGCCGGAAAAGCACAGGTTATTCCGTTGAAATTCGGAAAGCCGTATTCTTTCATGCTATTGATAAATGAGGTTTCCAACGCCTCGGCTAGACCTTTGGTGGTTTCTTCGTTGGACTCAATGTTCATTTTGGACATCATTATCCTAGCCTCTGCCGTAAAATCCTTACAGGCCAGAACGGCTTCTAAATCTTCCCTTCTATAGGCTTCTTCTATCGTTAAAATGGCGCCTTCTGGCGTATCGAAGTTGGGTTTAAAGTAATCTACGCCCTCGTCTATGTGTAAGCCAATGCTTTGGTCGAAGTGTTGCTTTTCGCTTTCGGGTAAATTGTCTCGGATAGCCCTGATGGTATAACCGCCAATCAAACGGCTATGTTCTACGATCATCCAATCTGAGATATGCTCGCGGTCTACACCGATTTTTTGGTTCATCCTTACCGTTTTTACATCGACGGGTTCGTTGCCAACGGTGCCAAAAAGATTGCCTTCTTCGTCAAAATGGGGTTCTATAAGCCAAATGTGTTCTAGTTTATCCCCATCTACGATTTTTACTTTTACAGAAAAATAAGACTGGTGGGGCTGCTGATTTTGCAGGCTTGCCTCAAAATACCAAAGCGTAAGATTGGCTTTCTCTATAGCCCAATTCATCGCTTCGTTTTCATTGGCTATGCGTACCATATCTGGTTCGCCTTGGCGCTCTACCACGTTCTTTTTTCCGAGTATTTTAGAGAATAACCCCATTTATAATTGTTTAATGTTTAGTAATAGCTTTTTCCTTTGATAACCAGATCTTGTTTCTTGGCATCGCAAACGGCGTAGGTGAAGCCTTTCTGGATGGCATAGGCACCATATTCGCCCTTTTTGTTCATGGCCAAAAAGCCTACCTGGATGTTCTTGGCCGTTTCAGGTTTCTTTTTAATGATACGCATCACCGCTTCCTTGCAGGCATCTTCTGGCGAATAGCCTTGGCGCATTAATTCTACCACTAAAAACGAACCAACATTTCTAACTACCTCTTCGCCAACACCGGTTGAGGTAGCGCCACCAACTTCATTGTCTATATACAAGCCGGCACCAATAATTGGACTGTCGCCTACACGCCCATGAAGCTTATAGGCCATGCCGCTGGTGGTACAGGCACCCGAAAGATTGCCTTTGGCATCGAGCGCTATCATGCCGATGGTATCGTGGTTGTATTGGTTGCCTGGCAGTTTTTGTGGCGAGGCCTTGTCGTAAAGCTTGTTTTCGATGTTCATAACCGGCTCATATTTGGCTTGTTTGAGCCACTCTTTCCAAGCTTTTTCGCTGGCGGGCGTTAAGAGATTTTCTTTTTTGAATCCCTGTTCCAAGGCAAATTGTAGCGCACCATCGCCAGCCAGCATCACGTGTGGGGTTTTTTCCATCACCTTGCGGGCTACCGAAATGGGGTGCATGATGTGCTCTAAGGCCAATACTGCACCACAGTTGCCGGCTTCGTCCATAATACAGGCATCCAAAGTTACCTTCCCGTCGCGGTCTGGTAGTCCGCCATAGCCAACCGATTGGTTGCTTTCATCGGCTTCGGGAACCCAAACCCCTTGTTCAACGGCGTCTAGCGCCTTGCCATTGGCACTCAATACCTTCCAGGCGGCAGCATTGGCGGCTACGCCAAAATCCCAGGTAGAAATAACAATGGGCTTATTGACTGGGCCAGCCGATGGAACGGCATGGGCCATGCTTTTTTTGTCGATAGCCAACAGTGCTGTAGATAGGGCGCTGGCTTTGATAAACTTTCTTCGGTTGAACATGTTTGGTTAGGAGGTATTTGGTTAAGGAATAAGGGTAAAATTGTCAGAATCTTTCAAAAAGGGAAACTGTCTGCGTATTTTTTCCAAATCGGGGTAGTTGATGCTGAAAGTGTACAGATCTTCGTCTTCGGGTTTGTAGTAAACGGTATCTCCATAAGGATCGATGCACATCGAATGGCCACTGTGGTAAATTTGGTTGCCGTCGTGGCCTACACGGTTGACCCCAATCACGTAGCTTTGATTTTCAATGGCGCGTGCATGAATGAGCGTACGCCAGTGTGAAGACCGCTTATCGGGCCAGCTGGCCACAAGCAATAGGATGTCGTATTCGGCATTTCTGTTGCGCAACCATACCGGAAAACGAAGGTCGTAGCAAACAGCCAAGCGGATCTTCCATCCCTTGAGCTCTACGATGAGCGGTTTTTGGCCAGCGGTATAGTTTTTATCTTCGTCGCCCATGCCAAAAAGGTGGTGTTTGTCGTAATATTGAAACTCGCCGTTGGGCAACATCCATATCATGCGGTTATAATACTTGCCGTCTTCTTTGATAATAAGGCTTCCGGTTACTACGCAGTCGTAGTTGGCAGCGGTTTTGGCCAGCCATTGCATGGTTTTGCCGTCCATTTCTTCTGCTAATTCTTCTGCCTTCATGGTGAAGCCCGTGCTGAACATTTCCGGAAGCACGATGAGGTCGGTTTTTTCACGTACCCCGCTCGATAGGCGCAGCGAAATATTCTGTAGGTTCTTGTCAATATTTTCCCAGAAGAGGTAGGCCTGGAAGACCGTAATTTTTAAGTTCGGGATGTTTAAATATTGTGGACTTTCCATTTTTATAATTTTTTTAGGGATGAAAATTATATTTTTATTAGTCTTTCAACGGCTTTTTCCAAGGTATCTTGCTCTTTGGC
>JBCNPG010000009.1:0-14227 GCA_039593445.1 Pedobacter sp. | reverse complement strand
CCGATGTGTCCGGAATTCTAGCCTCTGTTTCCGCAGATGTCCGCGCCCTAGCATGGCCCCGTCTACTACAGCAGGGAAATGCAGACACCACCTATCGCGCCTAAGCATATTTAGCAACTACTTACATGGTGTTAGACGGTAAAGAACATGGTTAATTGACAGCAGCGAATTGCAGTCGGCAATAAAAAACCCCAGCCTGCTTTCGCTAAACTGGGGTGGGTGATTAACCTAAACCTAATCTTTTATAGCCTAATATTATAATAGGGGTACGCTAATGCCAAAACTTAAATTACGTCCCGGGTTATAGATGCCTGCCGGTTTATACCTGCTCAGGTGATTGAAATATAGTTTGTCGCCCAGGTTCTGGCCAGTAACCCATAAATTGATTTTACCTTTTTTCACTTTTACCGATGTACCAATGCCGGCATCGATCAAGGTATAGCCATTGGTTTCGGTTTCAAAACTGTCGAAACGATCTTGTTTAAATACATTGGTCAGGCCTATCTTAATGTAGCTATCGCTTAAGCCCTTGATTTGTGGCTCAAAGCGAAGTTCGTTGTTCAGGCTGGCTGCCGGAATAAAAGGAAGCGGCGCCTTGGTGGCATTATTGGTTCCTTTTACATAAGCAAAGGTATTTTCGAAATGCAAAGCCTTAACCAAATGGAAATCGATAGAGGCCTCGCCACCCATTAAAGTAGCATTGGTTTGTACATAACGGTACAATGGGAGCACAGTAGTACTTCCGTCCTGTTCCTGAAAATTGATGGTTTCGTTATTGAAGTTGCCTGGGTAGATATAGTTGTAGATCTTGTTGCTGTAGGCGTTCAGGCCCAAGGTTACTTTTTCGGCGTTATATTCGAGCCCCAAGTCAAACTGCAAGCTGGTTTCCTGCTTCAAGTTGCTGTTGCCCACTTCGTACCTGAATGTGCCTTCGTGACGGCCATTGGCACCCAACTCGGCGATATTCGGCGCCCTAAAACCTGAGCCCACATTTCCTTTCAAATTCAGGTTTTTGGCAATTTCGAAAGCAAAACCAATCGAGCCCGAAAGGTTAGAAAACTTATTGTTGAATGCGGTAAATACCTGGTTTCCATCAGCATCTACCAAATCGCGGCCATCTATGTTTTTATGGTCGTAGCGGATACCTGCGTTAATGGCACCTTTGGCAAAATTGCGTTTCAGGTAGGCAAAAGCGCCAATGTTATCGCTGGTATAATCTGGTATCAGAAACTCGTCGCCATTGTTGGCATTGGTTTGGTGCATGCCTTGTACGCCAATGGTCGGCTCCCAAACACCATTGTTGGCAAAAGAATATTTTACATCGTAGGTGTAAGAATTCAGGTTAAGGTACAAGCCAGGTTCGGTGGCACTCTCCTCAAACTCCTTACGTACGTTTCGCTGAAAAGCCAAGGTGGTTTTCAATTGTCCGCCACCCAAAAGAATATTGCTGTTTAGCGCCGCGCGATAATGATTGATATTCTGATACGGCAGGTTCAGCTTTCTCTTCCTGGCCTCGCTATTCGAAATCACGTTGCCGTCTTCATCCAGGTAATCGCCATTGTCGTTTGGTCCATCCTCTACCAACCCAATATTGGTATTAAATCTAGACAGATTGAGGTGTGCATAGCCCCAGGTTTTGTTGAGGCCAATCATACCGCTAACGTTGGTTTCGTTAAAGCCCGAATTAGGCACGGTGTGATCTTTATAACCAAAGCCATAGGCATTTTTATACGAAACGCGGCCACGGTAAACCAAGCCATCGCTGTTGCCCTGCAACATCAACGAAGAAGCCGTTAAACCATTGTTGGTATTGTAATTGGTGGTAAAATTGCCGTTAAAATCGCCAGCAGCGGGCACCAGGTCGTCGATGATATTGATCACCCCGCCCAAAGCATCCGAACCATACAACAAACTGGCCGGGCCTTTCAGCACCTCGATACGGGCTGCAGAGAATTGATCTACTTCCACGCCGTGTTCATCTCCCCATTGCTGCGCTTCTTCCCTCGCACCATCAACAATGGTCAATACCCGGTTATAGCCCAAACCACGGATAGACGGCTTTGAAATGGCACCGCCCGTGGTGACCTGCGAAACCCCTGGAACTTTGGCAATCGCATCAACAATGTTTGTTCCTGCTGCCTGTGCCAGCTTTTCGCGACTAATGGAAACTACCGCCAAACTGTTGGTTTTGTTATTGGCACTATAGGGCGTACCCGTAATTACCACTTCGGCACTTTCGATAACCGAAGGCTCTAAGGCGAAAACAAGCTGGGTTCCAGCTGCCAGGTCTACTTGTTGCGATGCAGTTTTATAGCCCACATAGCGTACTTCGACCAAAAACTTGCCTCTTGATGGAACATTGGTAAAACTAAATTCGCCATTGGCATTGGTGGTTGTGGTGGCCTTTAGGTCAGAAATATAAACCGTAGCCCCCGAAAGCGGCTCTTTGGTGCTGGCATCCATTACCTTACCTTTAAAATCTGCCAAATTCGCGGCCAAGGCAGGAGCCGTAAAACAAGCTAATAGTACAACCAGTAAAAGGTGTATCTTTTTCATAATATCTATTTTTACAAAAGGCCATAGGCAAAGCCAACCAGCCATTTATTGATCAGTAAATTGAAATGTAAAATGCATCAGCCGGAGTTGATGCTACAGGTAGATGTTTATGAAAAAGCGGGAGGACCCCTCAGCGATGTAGCAATCAGCTCGGCATAAGAACTGCTGACTGAAGAAATAGGGTTGCTCATCAGCTTACTGCTCAGGTAAGTGATATAAACGTTTTCGGTAGTGGTGTAGTTTTTTTCGAAATGGGCCGCACAAATCAAACAGGTTTCTTGTTGCGTTTTCACATGTACTTTGTGGGTACAGTGTTTCTCTACGGCAACTTCGGGTGCCTGTTCATGATGATGCAAAGCGCTCCAAGGCGTAATGGCCAGGGAGAATACCCATAGCATTGCCAAGGACAGGATTTGATGGATATGTTGACGCTTCTTTTTCAATTTCGTGACAAACCTAAGCAAATAACATAAAATTCCTACATTTGAAATTGTAACATTGCCTTGATATGACCACAAACAAGATAGAAGGTTTAAACCTCAAAGTAAGTCAAACACCAACAGGAAGCCAACTAAACTGCAAGGGCTGGGTGCAAGAAGCCGCCCTGCGCATGTTGTTAAACAACCTTGATCCGGCAGTTGCCGAGCGCCCAGAAGACCTTATTGTTTATGGAGGCCGTGGCAAGGCCGCACGCAACAAAGAAGCCCTTGCCCTTATTGTGAAGGCGTTGCAGGATTTAGAAGAAGACGAAACCTTGCTCATCCAGTCGGGCAAACCGGTAGGCATACTGCCAACCCATAAAGATGCGCCCCGCGTATTGATCTCCAATTCGCAACTGGTTCCGAAATGGGCAACACAACAGCATTTCGACGAACTGGAAGATAAAGGACTGATGATGTACGGCCAAATGACCGCCGGCTCTTGGATCTATATCGGTTCGCAGGGCATTGTGCAAGGCACCTACGAAACTTATGCTGCGTTGGCCAAAAAGCATTTCGACGGCAACTTGAAAGGCAAACTGAATGTTACTGCAGGCTTGGGAGGCATGGGAGGCGCACAGCCTTTGGCCATTACCATGAACCAAGGCGTTTGCTTGGCGGCCGATGTTGAAGAGTGGCGCATCCAGAAACGTTTGGAAACACGTTATATCGATGAAATTGCCTATGATATAGACGAGGCGATAGACCGGGCGCTGCAATACCAAAAAGAGAACAAAGCTTTATCCATCGGTGTAGTATGCAATGCCGTTGAATTATTGCAGAGACTGATAGACCGCAACATTACTCCTGATACCCTAACCGACCAAACCTCGGCGCACGACCCTTTAATCGGTTATTTCCCTGAAGGATTAAGTGTGGACGAGGCAGCCGACCTGCGCACCAATAACCCCGAAGAATATGTAAGACGTTCCTATGCCACCATGGCCAAGCATGTAACCCAAATGCTAGAGCTACAAAAACGCGGTGCCATTACTTTCGATTATGGCAACAACCTAAGGGGACGCGCCCTCGAAGTTGGCGTACAGAACGCCTTCGATTTTCCAGGCTTCGTTCCGGCCTATATCCGCCCATTGTTTTGCGAGGGCAAAGGACCTTTTCGCTGGGCCGCCTTAAGTGGCGATCCTCAGGATATCTATGAAACCGACAAATTGATCCTTTCGCTTTTCCCAGAAAACGAGAGCCTCCGCCAATGGATTACCATGGCCCAAGAGCGCATCGCTTTTCAGGGATTACCTGCACGCATCTGCTGGCTGGGCCAAGGCGAAAGAGAAAAAGCCGGTTTGGCCTTTAACCAATTGGTGGCCGAAGGAAAGGTAAAAGCACCAATCGTAATTGGTCGCGACCACCTCGATACGGGCTCAGTGGCCTCGCCTAACCGCGAAACCGAGGCCATGCTCGATGGTTCTGATGCCGTAGCCGATTGGCCTATCCTCAACGCATTGATCAATACCGCAGGCGGAGCCAGCTGGGTATCGCTGCATCATGGCGGCGGCGTAGGCATAGGCTATTCTATCCACGCCGGCATGGTGATTGTAGCCGATGGTACAGACGACGCGGCGAAACGCATTAAAAGGGTATTGCACAACGATCCGGCCATGGGTGTAATCAGGCATGCCGATGCAGGCTACGATATTGCCAAAGATACCCTGAGGGCACATCGGCTTGGCTTGGAATAGCTGGTGCAGATAATGGCAGGCTGATCGCAACGGATTAGTAGGCAACCGCCCATCACTTGTTTTTTATTGCAAATACATATGATAAAATAAAGCCTTAAATTTGAGAGTAGCTTAAACCATAGCGCTATATTTTACGTTTATTTAACTAAAAAACCATGGCAACTGCAGCTCAAATTCAAAAAGGTTATATCGACTATGTATTAACGCATAACGAGCAACCCAAATCGGTTTACAGTTTTGCAAAAAAGCTTAAAATAACCGAGGCCGACTTCTATTCCTTTTATGCTTCATTTAACAGCATTGAAAAAAACATCTGGTTTGAACTGACTTCGGAAGCTATCCATGAAATAACGCAACAGGAGCATTGGGCGCAATATACCGCCAGAGAAAAAGTGCTTTCTTTCTTTTACAGCTATGTAGAGCTGCTTAAGAGCCAGCGCAGCTTTGTAATTTACAGCATACGAAAACACGGCCGCAGGCTGGGAACACCAGAGGCCCTGCTCGGTGCCAAGGCAATTTTCGAGAACTTTGCCGAAGAAACGATCAATGAAGGATTGGAAAGTGGCGAATTGGCCGAGCGCAAATTCTTCAGCAAAAGATACAAAGATGCCCTATGGATACAGTTTGCCTTTATCCTTAACTTTTGGATTGACGATGACAGCAATGATTTCGAGAAAACAGACGAAGCCATTGAAAAAGGAATCCAGGTTACGTTCGATCTATTTCAACGTTCTCCTATTGACAATTTGTTTGAATACGGAAAGTTTCTATCCCAAAACGGCAAGTTTAAGGAAAGGATGAGGTTTTAATACCGATGAAAGCACAAGAAAGCATGCCGACCACCAAGGTAGAGCGTTCGGCAAAATTTGTTAAGACCGGATTTCAGATTGGTGGCAACTATATCAAGCACTATTCTAAAAAGCTTTTTAATCCGGCATTGAGCCGTGAAGAACTTAATGCAGACAACGCCTCGGACATTTACAATTCATTGAGCGAACTGAAAGGCTCTGCCTTAAAAATCGCCCAAATGCTTAGCATGGATAAAAATATCCTGCCAAAGGCCTATGTCGACAAATTCACGCAATCGCAGTACAATGCCCCTCCGCTCTCTGGTCCGCTCATTGTCAGAACATTTACCAAAAACTTTGGCAAAACACCCGATCGCATTTACGACAAATTCAACATCAAGTCTACCCATGCCGCTTCTATAGGGCAAGTGCACGAAGCCATGCTCAATGGCAGAAAGCTGGCCGTTAAAATCCAATATCCGGGTGTGGGCGACAGTATATCCTCAGACCTTAAACTGGTGAAACCTTTTGCCTTTCGTTTGCTGGGCATGAGCGAAAAAGAACTAAATATTTATATCAAAGAAGTTGAAGAACGTTTGCTCGAAGAAACCGACTACGAATTGGAAGTGCGCCGTTCCATCCAATTTTCTAAAGCTTGCGGCCAGCTAAGCGACGTGGTTTTTCCAACCTATTATCCCGAACTATCAGGCAGCCGTATCATTACCATGGACTGGATCGAGGGCATGCACCTGAAAGAGTTCCTTCAAACCAAGCCTTCGCAGGAGCTCAGAAATAAAATTGGCCAGGCACTTTGGGATTTCTATAATTTCCAGCAGCACGAACTGAGGGCCGTCCATGCCGATCCACATCCCGGCAACTTTTTAATTACCCCTAACGAAAAGCTTGGGGTAATAGACTTTGGCTGCATCAAAGAAATGCCCGACGACTTTTACGAACCTTTCTTCTCTTTAACCTCTACCGACTTGCTGGAAGATAAGGAAGCCACCATACAGGCTTTCCGCCAGTTGGAAATGATCTTGCCTAATGATAATCCGGCGCAGGTTGAGTTCTATTACAAAGCCTACAAGGAGATGATCAGTTTGTTCGCCAAGCCCTACACCAAGCCAACATTTGATTTTAGCCAGGCAGAATTTTTCACAGCCCTCTATCAATACGGAGAAAAAATTGCCAAAATGCCAGAGTTTAAGCAAGCAAGGGGCGTGAAGCACTTCATCTATATCAACCGTACCAATTTTGGGCTTTATAACATATTGCACGAGCTCAATGCCACCGTAAGAACCGATACGTATAAGCCTCATATCGAGCTAAAAGCAAGCCGCTAAGCAAACCGTGATATTATTTTAAGATTCTGCCTTGTACAGCTTGTTAGTTTTTAATTAAAAGTCATATATTCGGCTCCATGCAAAACCATAATTTCGACGTAGATATTACCATTCCTTCTTCTGGCCAAAAGGTGAAGATCAATGCAGATTTTATTGAAGTAAACCAGACCAAAATTGCATGTGCAGACGTAGTTGCCATTAAATATGGCGTTTCGTTAGTTGGCACCATCAAGAATCCGAAGTACAAAAAATACACCATCGATGTCAAAGCCAAAGACGGACGCACCCTGAGCATCCAGTTTAACAGCAGCCAAGTTGGCGAATTGTTGGCCGAAGACCATACATATTACTACATCATGTCGGGTTTATGGCAATATGTAAAAAAACGCCTGGTAAGCGATTACATCGACGCCCTGAACCAGCAACAGACCATCGAACTGGGCGCTGCCAAATTCAACTTCGAAGGTTTTACCGTTAACTATAAATCCTGGTTCTTTGGCAAAACCAAAACCGCCGTCATTCCTTGGTCTGACGTGAAATATTACCAGAAAAAAGGCAATTTGCATTTGGAAGGCATTGGCTCCTACAACAAAATTGCTACCCTGAGCCTGCACGACAATTGGAATGCCGTAGTGCTTAACACCCTGCTCCACTATCTATGGCAGGAGCACCGCAGGGAAAAGCTGCAAAAGGGAGAAAAAATAGAATAACCAAAAAGCCTGATGAAATTCATCAGGCTTTTTGGTTTAGGCATGTACTTGCAAAGCATAGCTTCCAGCAAACGCCTAAAACCTAAAGAAGGTATCCTTGCCGCCTACCTTGCCACCAAAGTTCTGGATATTATAGGTCAAGGTAATCAGGCCATGGCGACCCAAGTTGTTGGTTTGCGTATCGCGGATAAAGTTCTCGCTGATGCTGATGTATCTTCTGGTATTGGTGTTCAAGATGTCGTTCACCGCAAATTTCAGCTGTGCCCTGTCGTTTTTCATGAAAAGGAAGGTAAGCGCCGCATTCCAGATCTGGATGTTGTTGCTATAGCCCCCTACGGTTTGGTTGTTGTGCTGCATGCGGTAATTGGTTTCCCAAACCATTTTCTTTGGCCAGCGCAAAATCAGCTCGGTTTCACTGTTATGCGTTAAAGTATTCAGGTTGTTGTAGAAGTTATTTTCGTAGGTGCTTTTGTTGATCGACAGGTAGTAGGTTTCGCCAAACTCAAACTTGTCGTTCAGGTTAATCCTTCCCCTGATTGATGGCGAGACCGAAATATTGTTGTAATCGCTCTTGATGTTATCCACCATCACCAAGCTACGGGTATAGTTAGACCAAAAACCTAAGCCGACGGAATACTGGTTCTTGCCGTTCTTAAAATCCTTATTGATGTTGGCCCCGGCATAAAACTGCCAAATCCCATTGGCATTGATTGGCGTATTGGTTTGTACCCCGCCCGTAGAAATTGTGCGCGACATGATAACGGCATTGTCTTGTACGCTGCCACTGGCGTTAAAGTTATAATTCAGCGAGCGTTTGGTATCGTATTTATACAAGTTGGCATTGACCTGGTACGACTTGGCCGGCAACAGGTTGGCGTTGCCCTTTTGTACAAACAGCGGATCGGTGTTGTTGGCAACCGGCTGGATGTATTTCACGTCGGGCTCCCTAAACGACGGGCTGTAGGTAATGGTCAAATCTTTGTATTTGATCAATAAAGAAGGCGCTATAAACTGGTAATGCTGCTCAAACGAAGGATAATTGCGGAAATTGTTTTTTAAATCTATGGTATTGAACACCAAACCCGGCTGTATGCCCCAGCTATCGCTTATCTTCCAACGCAAACTGGCACGTGTATTGGTTTTAAAGCCGCTTTGGTTAACGGTTTCCGATAAGGTTGCATCCTCAACGTCGTAAGCCTGGTTTAAAGGGTTCTTGTAAAAAGTAACCAAGGCATTTTCATTGTCGAGATAATTGGCATTTACGCTGACATTGAGGTTGAGTTTTTTGCTGATCGGTTCATTATAGTTGGAGCTGGCATACAAGTTTAGGTTCTTGATGTTGTTATCGCGCAACTGATCCAGGTTTTTGGTGCTGGCCGAAGGCGAATAAAAATTATTGACCGTGGTATTGAAATTATCGTTCAGGTTTTGGCGCTTGGTCAAATTGATGCTGGTGTTGAGCGAACGGCCGCGTTTTTTAAAATCCTTCCACAAATACGAGTTCAAGTTATACTCGGTGTTGTCGCCTGTTAAGCGCGTATTGTTTACACCGTCGTTCAGCAGGTTTCCGTTGCCGTCTTTGCTTTGGGTTAGCTGCAGCCCCCTGTTGCGCAATAAATTAAGCGTAACCGAAGGTTCGATGGTCAAGGTGGTCAACGTATCTATTTTCCACTCGAGCCTGGCGCCAAAATTATGGTTGTAGGCTTTGTTGCGCTGGTTCAGGTTGTTGTTGGTAAACAATTTGTTGGCACCCAAATTCTGATCAACGTTGATCAATTGTTCGGTTAGCGTATTGCTTTGGCCAAAGAAATATTTTCCATTTATTTTTATGCCTTTTTTGGTCAGTGTATTAAAGTTGGCACCGGCACCTGCCGAAGTCTGTACGCCATTGGAAGTGCCGCCAAAAGAGATGTTGTTCAACGCGAAACCTCCATCGGTATTGATCATCACCGAGTTGATGCCCGACCTCGAAAAGCCACCGATCCTCGATACATCGCCAATGCTAAAGCCCGGCTTGTTGACGTTGTTGCCATAAGCCAAAACGCTTACCTGCGTAGTGTCCCTAAAAAAGTTCATGATGGCCCCGGCCTCGTACATTTCTTTCGGTCCGCCACCGGCATAGAGCTTGCCAAAGGCCCCTTTTTTAATGGCTTTCTTCAGTTTCAGGTTGATAATCTGGGGCGTATTCGAAGCCAACAAATCCGGATCGCGGCGTTTGGCTTCGGGATCGTCGTTTACCTGGATCTTATCGATGATGTTGGCTGGCAGGTTTTTGGTCGCTATTTGCTGATCGCCGCCAAAAAACTCCTTGCCGTCTACCAAAATCTTGCTTACCGTTTTGCCGTTTACCTGTATGGAGCCATCGGAGGCGATGGAAACGCCTGGCAACTTTTTCAGCAAGTCTTCAACCACGGCCGTAGGCAAGGTTTTAAACGATTCAGCATTAAACTCGATGGTATCTTTACGGACCATGATAGGCGGCCGCTCTGAAAGGATAACCACCTCGTTCAGGTTGTTGCGCTTTTCGCTCAGCAAAAGATTGCCCAGATTCAAATTTGGCGTTTCGGCGGTAAGCGTTACTTCCTTGCGCAAGATGTTGTACATCCAGGCATTCACCACCAGGCGATATTTGATACCGGTTTCGAGACCCGGAATTTTAAACACCCCCTTATCGTCAGACAAGCGGTAGGTATGCAATACCGTATCGTTGGCTTTATACACCGATACCGTGGCATAATTTAAAGTAGTTTTTTGGTTCAAGCTATCAAGCAATACACCGCTGATGCTCCCTTTTTGGGCAAACGCAAGTGTTGCAAGAAAGGTAAAAATGGCGACAAGTAGGGTTTTCTTCATAAAAGTGTTAAGTACGGATAAGACGGGCAGTTTGGTTAAATGTTGCAATAAAAACTAAAAAAATAGGTGTGTATCAAAATTGTTGAATCAACATACGAAACAATTCGTATTACGAAAGTATTCGTAAATATTTGAAATTCCAAATTTTTAACATTTGACCAAAAATGAAGAATAGGATAAAGCGGTTTTCAAAAATGTGATGAACTCCCCATTAAATGTGACAGATGCGTATAGATGTTGGATTTTTCAGCGCTAAACGCTACTCCAGCAACGCATTTATGGCTTTGGATGCACTGGCTTCTGATGGCATTGGTCCCGACATTTCTACTATTTTAAAGTTTTTGTCGATCAAAAGGCTCCTCGGAATACCCACAATGTTGTAGGGCTGTAACTTGGCCCGGTTAATCATCCATTGGTAGCCGTCGGCTTTGCGCGCGCTGACGCTGTTTTTCCATAGAGAGACGTCGTCATCAATGGACAGGGAAAGCAACACCACATTGGGGTTATCCTTATACAGTGCCTTTAGTTTTTCGAAGTGTGGCATTTCCTGCATACAGGGGCCGCACCAAGTTGCCCAAAGGTCAACATAGATCACTTTGCCCTTCAAGCTGCTTAGGCTTACGGGTTTGCCATTGAGGTCGGTAGCGATAAAATCTACGGCCAAATCGCCTTTGCCAAAAGCCATCAGTTGTTTGAGCGAAGCATTGGCCGCTGCTTTAAAGGCTGCTGTTTTCAGGTTGGCTAGCTGAGGCCTGAAAGTTTCCAGCTGTTGCTTGTCTTTTACTTTTTGCATGTTGTCCACCAAATCGCTCGCCTTGTACCAGTCGGCTATGATTTGGATATCGGCTGGTTTGCCGCCTTCTTTAACCACATCTTCGGCTATGTCGCGGTAAACCACCAGCTTCATTAAGGAAGCATCCGTAAAATTTTGGCTGAGGGCTTTTACTTTAGGTTCAATGGCTTTTTCATATTGCGCTTCAAATGCTTTGGCTTTTTCGTCTTTGAGTTTAAGCTCGTAAGTGCTGTAAAATTTGCCGCTTTTGTAGCTATTCAACAGATCTGCTTTGATCCTGGCCTTTTCCAAACGCAAAAATTCTGGCGAAACCTTGCTGAGTTTAGCCAACTCCTGTTCACGCTGTGCAGCCATCGCTTCTATGGCAGCAAATGTCTCTTCCATAACCGGCTTTACCTGACTGCCGGCTTCTATAAACGAGCCACCCTTGGGAAAAGGCGTTGCCTTTAGATAGGTATTGGCTTCGGCGCCCTTGCCTTTGAAGATTGCTTTTTTGGGATCGCTGTAATCGATGAAAACCTCAAGGTCGTCGCCCGGCGACAAATAGAGCTGGTTACGGCCCAAACGGAAATAATTAGGCGCCACCACCTTGAACCTGATGCTGAAACGGCCCGTAGAATCGGCCAGGATCATGCGCGTGGTGCTAGGTGGCAACAGGTATTGAAATTCGGACATGTCTTGTACTTCTACCTGGTTGTTAAAGCCTTTCAATTGGCCTTTTAAGGTAACCCAGCTATTGGTTTGTGCGTGTAGACTGATTGTCAAAAGGCACAAGACAGCGCCGAGCATCAATTTTTTAATTGTTTTCATCGAGATTGGGATTTGCACACCATGTAAAAATTTTGGCAAAAGGATTGGCAACCAGACAACGGCTTAGGCCAAAACCTTCGCCGCTATCAGGCCTCTTAAAGTACAAAAAGTGATAGAATTAAGCTACCATTGGCTTGTATTTGTTCCAATTGTCGGCAATCATCCAAAGGTTAATGAGCGCCAGCACCGAAACCATGGCCAAAGCCGAATGATCCATTGTAATGCTATGCGCCAGAATGCCCACCATTACCGGCAAAATCACAATGGCACCCAAGGCGCGGGTTTTTGGAATAGCGAACAACAATCCACCCAATACCTCCACCATACCGACCAAAGGCATTAGCCAAGTAATTTTCATAAAGGCCCCAAAAACATCCAATTGTTCTTGGCTAAGTTTTGGCGTAGGCATGTAGTTAAAGAACTTGTTAAGTCCTGCGTTAATGAACATCAGCCCAAAAAGCACGCAAATAATGGTTTTGACTATTTTCATATAGTTAATTTTTAGTTAACTAAATATAATCAATTCCCATAGTTTAATCAAAGGTTAATCTATTGGTGTTCAGTCAAAAATATTTGATTGCTACAACAAGATCTTGCTGCTTACCTCTTTATCGATGGTAATAAAACCCGGATATTTAACCAAATTACCCCCTACCAGGATAGAAGGCTTGATTTTAAGGGTAACCATGCCTTTCTTTTCTTCGCCTTTCCGGGCACTCGACAAAAAATCGCCAATATCGCTGAGCACTTTGCTGTTCGACACAAACTGATATACATTGGCATTGACCTGTACCGGCACCTGAATACGCTGTCCGGCATCGATGCTTAAGCGCTGATCGACCGTTCCGGTGGCCACTTCCTGCTGATTGACCAATATTTTATACTCAAAGTTATTAATGGCCGCCAGGGTAGACGATGGGTTACTGATTTCGAGATTTAAGGTTGCCCTGAGCGGAATGTCTTTTCTCAAGTAGCCTAAAGCCAAGCCTGGAAGGTTAACCAGGTTTATCGATTGCTCGTTCATGAGCTTCCTGATATCAGTACCCGCCAAACTCACCTGTGTAGCATCCACCAGTCGGTAGTCGCACTTTTCGAGCGCCTTGATCTGCTGCGCTTGCTTATTAATGCTACAAGAAGAAAGGCCCAGCAGCAAAAGCAAAAAGAAACTTATTTTGTTCATGATTGATTTAACGCACATTTGATGCCAAAGGTATAAACTTGAATCAAAGTGTTCGGTATTGGCGTTAATTTGCAGGCATTTTGGCCCAAAAAACTATCAGCTCAATCTCACATCTCGCCACTCGCGACCCACATCTAGAAAATTTCATTAATTTAGACCGACAACCAAACCCTTATGAACCTAAGAGCATCTCTATTTTTACTCTTGGCATGGCCTTTTATGGGCTTCGCGCAAATGACCCAACCCAACGCAGCCGAAATTGCCTTGGGCATTAACAAACTGAGCATAAAAGGAAGCGTGCTGTATATTGCCGCGCATCCCGATGACGAAAACACCCGTTTATTGGCCTATTTGGCCAAAGAAGCAAAAGTGCGAACCGGCTACTTGTCGCTAACCCGTGGCGATGGCGGGCAAAACCTGATCGGCAACGAACAGGCCGAATTGCTGGGCCTTATCAGGACACAGGAGCTATTGGCGGCCCGTCGCATTGATGGTGCCGAACAGTTCTTTACCCGGGCCAACGACTTTGGCTTCTCCAAAACCCCTGAAGAAAGCTTTAAGATCTGGGGCAAGGAACAAATCTTGGCCGATGTAGTGTGGACCATCAGAAAATTCAGGCCCGATGTCATCATCACCCGTTTTCCAGAAGATTCAAGAGCTGGGCATGGGCACCACTCAGGTTCGGCTATTTTGGCCCGCGAAGCTTTTAGCGCCGCTGCCGACCCCAAGCGTTTTCCAGAACAGCTCAAAGCAAGTTTAACTGCCATGTATTCTAGCACCATTTCGCTTAAAATAATCGCTACAACGGGCTGGACAACAACCAATTTAATTTCGGCAATCAATTCTCAAAATCCAGAACCTAATTACGATTTGGTAACGCTTTTAATTGGCGTAAACAATCAATATCAGCATAAAAATTTTTCTGTTTACGAAAAAGAATTTCCAGAATTGGTCAACAAAGCGATTATGCTTGCCAAAGGCGACCGAAAAAATGTTGTCGTAATTTCTATTCCAGACT
>JBCNPG010000089.1:0-8409 GCA_039593445.1 Pedobacter sp. | reverse complement strand
CCTTGAACGATAGTGCCGATGGAAAGGTAAAATTGGGCAAAGAGGTAGAATATCTCGAAAGCTATATTGCTTTGTTCAAGATGCGCTTTGAGCCCAGCTTTTACGTCGATTTTAAAACCGAAGGCCTCGACGATGAACAGAAAATTGCTTCGCTTGTACTTATTCCCTTTGTAGAAAATGCCTTCAAGCATGGTGTGGTTAACGATGAAAGGCATCCGGTGCGCATCAGCTTGAAAGTGCAGTCGAACAAGAGGCTTGTTTTCGAGGTGAGCAATAAGATTAACCATAGCCAGAAAGACCATTCGAGTGGCGTAGGCTTGGTCAATGTTTATCGCAGGCTAGACCTCATCTATCCCAATCAACACGAATTATTGGTTTCCAATAATGGCAATACCTATAAAAGTACACTGATTATTAACTTATAAAGCTGAGCAAATGAAATTCCCTATTCGTCAGCATAGCCAATGCATCGGATTAGCTTGTTTGGTCCTGTGTCTGTGGTACGGCTGTGCGCCTATGCGGGCTGCGCGCTGGCGCGAACCAGATCTTAACGACAGCTCGAAATTTAAAAATACAAGGTTACAAGCTAATCCAGCGCCGTTTAGGTTTGTGCCTGCTGTTGGACAGCCTCGATACGCCAAGATGAAAAAATATTTGGATAGTGCCTTGCAGCAAACGAATACCAATGCCTTTCTGGTGATCAAAAACGATAGCATCATTTATGAAAATTTTGCCGAAAATGTTGGCTATGGTACCTTGCATCCCAGTTTTTCGGTTGCCAAATCCTATGTCGGTACGTTAATCGGCATGGCCATCGATAAAGGAATAATTGCATCGGCCAATGATTTGGTAATCAAATATATGCCAGCACTCGAAAAGAACGATTCGCGTTTTCGCCGACTTACTATTCAGCATGTACTGGATATGCAAAGCGGCTTTGATTTTGATGAGGATAGCACCAGTCCCTTTGGCAGCATTGCGAAGCTATATTATGGCAATTCACTTAAGCATCAGGTTGCCCAGCTGAAAATGAAAAGTGAACCTGGCCGGTCATTCGAGTATCAAAGCATTAATACCCAGCTGTTGGCTAATTTGTTGGAATGTGCCAGTGGCGAAAAAGTTGAAAGTTTACTGGCCAAGTATCTTTGGCAACCATTAGGTGCCGAATCAGATGCCATTTGGAGCCTCGATGGCCACAAAACCGTTAAGGCGTTCTGTTGCCTCAATGCTACAGCCACCGATTTTGCCAAACTGGGTAGGCTTTACCTCAAAAAAGGAAACTGGGAAGGGAAACAAATTTTGTCGACCGATTGGGTAAATAGGACCGTTAATCCAGATTCGTTGGCTAAAAAAGGGTATAAAAACCAATGGTGGGCCTGTAGTAATATCAGTTATTTTAAGGATTCGCTCAGTGCCAGCCAGCAACTGTCCAAGCTGAAATTAAAAGCGCCAATCAGAAGGATGAAGAATGGTGCCTATTATTTTCAAGCCAAGTCAAACGATTACCGAGCCGAAGGAATTTTGGGCCAGATCGTATATGTAAATCCTGATAATAATGTTATTATTGTCAGGCTGGGAAACTATCCTAACAAAAACCTCTATTTTAATGGCTTTATTCCTGCTATTGGCAGAGAAATTAACTAAAAGATTGCTATGATCCGCTGCCTCGCTGTTGACGACGAAGCTTATGCTTCAGAAATTATTGCTACCTATATTAAAAAGACACCTTTTTTAGAGCTTTTGGGCACGACCACCAATGCTTTTGATGCCTTGAATAGGGTACAGGAGGGTAAGGTCGACCTTGTCTTCTTGGATATCCAGATGCCCGAGCTTACCGGGATCCAGTTTTTGAAAATTTGTGGTGGCAAGTGCAAAGTGATCTTGACTACGGCTTATCCAGAATATGCCTTAGAGGGTTTTGAACTCGACGTGGTCGATTATCTCTTAAAGCCGGTTTCTTACGAACGTTTTTACAAAGCGGCCTTAAAGGTGCAGCAATTGCTTAACCCGCCCCCTGCAGCGCCTGTGCAGGCTGAAATTGCCACGCCGGCCAGCACTACGGATTTTATCTTTATTAAAGGCGATACCAAAAATAAGTTTATCAAGATCAAGTACAGCGATATCCTGTATATAGAAGGGCTGAAGAACTATGTATCTATCTATACCGGCGAACAGCGCCTGATTACCTACCAAACCTTGCGCGAGCTTGAGCATATCTTGCCTAAACAGTCTTTTTATCGCATCCATAAATCATATATTGTAGGAGCCGGGCATATTAAGATGATAGATGGCAATACGGTATTTATCAAGGATCAGGCTTTGCCCATCGGCGAAACCTATCGCGATGATTTTTTTAAGATGATCAGGGAAAGCAACTGATTTTGAGTGGATTGCCACAGTTTTTTTACAGAATTTGAGCGTGCAAACGTTTGTGTGATGTAGATTTTCGCATTTCGTTTTTAAATGGGGTTATTTGTGTATACAACCACTTAACCTCATGAAACCAAAAAGAACTTTACTCGGCTTGGCCATCTTGGCTTGCCATGTTGCGTTTGCCCAACAGCCCGCTAACCAATTGTTTAAAATACCAGCCAATAAAGCCTATGTCGAGCCTTTTAGTCCCGGCAGGCCAGGCGTTTCCGTTCCGGTTGGCTATCCAGAAAGCAAAGGCATCGTCGCCAACTGGCGCGATAAAAGCAAAAGCGTGGTATGGTATCTGTACCAAAAGGCAGGAAGCTATGAGCTTTCCTTTAACGATATCGTTGAACAAGGCAAAAACTTGGATTTCGAATTGAAAGTAAGTGCTACCTATGCCAAGAGTGGCTTCAAAGGATTTACCAAAAAAATAACTTTTAAGGGCACGGGCCAACCCGATAGTTTGTTTGCCACGAAAGTTGAAGTGCCACAAACGGGCTATTTCAGGTATGAGCTGAAACCGGTTTCCGATCCGGCATCGGCTATCAAGATAGAAGCCCTCACTTTTAAATCGCTAAAACCTGGCGGACAAGTGAACCAAACCGATTACCAGTCGTCGCCTTCGGTACACCTTTCTTTCAGTACAACCGATCAAACAACCAAGGCCTACAATTGGATTTACGAAGAAATACTAGTACCTGAGGGTGGCGATCCCCTGGCAACTTATTACATGAGCCTCGGGTTTTTTAGGGGCTATATGGGCATCCAAACCAATAGTGAAACCGAACGCAGGGTGCTTTTTTCGGTTTGGGATAGCAAAGATGCCGAACACGATAAAACCATTACGCAACACGATTATGTTTCGCTGGTAGATAAAGGCGAGGCTACAACGGTAAATAGTTTTGGTGGCGAGGGTACCGGCGGCCAATCATATGTAAAGACAGCCAATTGGCAAACCGGAAAACCGGTCAAGTTTTTGATGAACATCAGCAGGCAAGCCAATAACTCGGTGGTGCTATCGGCTTGGTATAAACTGGAGGGACAGGATTGGCAGTATGTGGCTTCCTGGCGTGCGCCAAAAGAGCAGCGCCTGTTTGATGGATTTTATTCGTTTATCGAAAACTACGGATATACCAATGGCCAGCTCAGAAGAGAAGCTTATTATTACAATGCCTGGGGCAGGGAAGAGGCGACGGGCAAATGGCTAAACTTTAACAAAGTGAGGTTTTCAAATACCGATGGCAAGGAAGGACAGCGCGTTGATTTTGAGCAAGGGGTTTCGCCGAAATACCCTGACCGTTTTTACATGGCTTCGGGCGGGTATACGCCTACCTTAAAAACGGCTAATCAAATTCCGTTGTCGGTAAGTAAGATGGATTTGGACTTAAAGCCTTTTGAAGATAGGATAGCTTTGGCCTTAAAAAACGAAGACCAAAACAAAGACAAGCTGAAAAAGAGCAAATAATGTATTTGAAGTAGCCAGAGGTTAGCATCACCAAAACCCGTAAATCAATACCATACGTTTTTAATTGGTTGGGATGCGCCCTCTCGATATAAATAACTTTTGATTTTTTAATTCGGATGCATCAATGCTTAAATTAATTATATTTGAGTTAACCGATAACCTAAAACCAAGATGAAGAAATTTTTAATCGTTTGTTTTCTCCTTTTTACGGTCAGCGTTGCCTGTAAAAAAGAAAATGTTGGGGGCGATGCACTTTGCGCCTGCTCCTTAATGGCCGCTCCAACTTTGCAGTTGGCTGTAATGGGCAACGAAGGAAAAGATTTGCTCAATACGACGATAAGTGGTGCTTATGGCGAAGGGCAGATCCAGCTGTATCAAAAGGATAATGCCGGAAACATGAAACAGATTCAGTTCAGAATCAAGGCGCCCTTTAATGCAGGCAACGAAAAGTTTGGTTATTACCAGATTGAATCTGCTGAGATCATTGCTTTGGTCAACCAAAATGCAAATCAGGTTTTTTACCTGAAACTTGGAAGCAGGGCACCGCTAGAAATCAGCATGTCTATGCAACAGGATAAGAGATTGATTAACAAATTGCTGATTGACAAGAAAGAAGTTGCCGTAGTAAGCGATTATATTGCCAAATTCGGCAACTTATACGCCATTAGTTTATAAACGACATTAAAGGCATAAAAAAAGCACCGAATTTTCGGTGCTTTTTTGTTATTCGAAATACTCTTTCATTTTATCGAAAAAGCTCTTGTCATTTTTGCCTGGTTGTGGCTTAAAGTTTGGAGATTCACGCAGTTTTTCGAGCAGGGCTCTTTCTTCGCTGCTGAGCGCCTTTGGAGTCCAGATGTTTACGTGAATGATCTCGTCGCCACGGTGGTAAGAATTCACTTCAGGAATACCTTTGCCTTTTAGGCGCAAAAGTTTGCCGCTTTGGGTTCCCGGATCAATCTTGATTTTGGCCTTGCCATCAATGGTTGGCACCTCAACGCTGGCGCCTATGGCGGCATCAACAATGCTGATGTGCAGATCGTAAACAATATTGTTGCCTTCGCGTTTAAGCGTTTCGTGTGGCAGTTCCTCGATCAGGATGATCAAATCGCCCGGAATACCACCATTTGGCGCCGCATTTCCTTTGCCGGCCATGCTCAGTTGCATGCCTTCGCTTACGCCAGCCGGAATGTTGATGGTAATTGTTTCTTCGCCACGAACAGTGCCTTCGCCATGACAGGCATTACATTTAGCGGTAATCTGCTGGCCGCTGCCATGACAGGTAGGACAGGTTGCCGTAGTTTGCATCTGACCCAAAATGGTGTTGGTTACCCTGCGTACAGAGCCGTTGCCACCACAAGTTTTACAGGTGCTTACTGACGATTTATCTTTGGCACCAGTGCCATCGCAGGTTTTACAGGTTACCTGTTTGTTCACCTTGATCTTTTTCTCGGCACCGTTGGCAATTTCTTCCAAGGTTAGCTTAACCTTGATGCGAAGGTTGCTGCCTTTGGCTACCCTACGGCCGCCACGTGATTGGCCTCCACCGCCAAAAAAGCTGTCGAAGGGGCTGCCGCCGCCACCGAAGATATCGCCAAACTGGCTAAAAATATCTTCCATGTTCATGCCGCCGCCACCAAAGCCTCCACCTGCTGCGCCACCAACGCCTGCATGGCCAAATTGGTCGTAACGCTGTCTCTTTTCCGGGCTGCTCAGTACTTCGTAAGCCTCGGCCGCTTCCTTGAACTTTTCTTCGGCCGATTTATCGTCCGGGTTTTTATCGGGGTGGTATTTAATGGCCAATTTTCGGTAGGCTTTTTTAATTTCCTCTACCGAAGCACCTTTAGCTACGCCAAGTATGTCGTAATAATCTCTCTTGCTCATTGCTGTTCATGATTGAATTTTGAATGATTGGATTTAAATAGGTTATCCATCATTCTGAAATTCACTAATTTATATTATGCTCCTACTACTACTTTGGCAAAGCGGATAACCTTATCGTTCAGGGTATAGCCTTTTTCCAATTCGTCAACTACCTTGCCTTTCAAATCGTCGCTAGGTGCCGGAATATTGGTAATAGCTTCATGTTTGTCTGTATCAAAAACAGTATGGATGCTTTCCATTTCTTTCAAGCCTTTTTGGCCCAAAATGCTTTTCAGCTTGTTTTGCACCAAGATAATGCCTTCGCGAATGGCGCTCACATCGGTCGCGTTTTCGGTCGCTTTAATGGCGCGCTCAAAATCGTCTAATACAGGGAGCAAGGAAACTACTACATCTTTGCCTGCAGTTTGCAACAGTTCTACACGCTCTTTTTGTGTACGGCGTTTATAATTGTCGAATTCTGCAAACAGACGAAGATATTTGTCGTTAAGGGCTGCATTTTCTTGTTGCAATTTTTCTTCTGCTGAAAGTTCTGCAACCGGCTCTGCTGCTTTATCTTCGGTTTGGGTTTCACCAGCCTGCGTATCTTGCGCTTCTTGTTCCGCCTGATTTTCAGTAATCGGTTCTTCTTCCTTTTTCTTCTTATTAAACATGTTTATACTCGTGTTTTTGTGTTCGAACTCAAAAGTTTTGCCAATAACAAAAAATCAGCCATGCTGTCAGTTTTAATTGCTTGTTACCGAACAGAATGGCTGAAATCTAATTTTTTGTCAGCATTGCACTAGGCAATCTGGGCATCTTCATGTACGATGCCATTTTCGCATTTGATGATGCGGGAAGGAAAGGTACGGATGATATGGTAGTCGTGCGTGGCCATTAAAACCGCGGTGCCGCTTTGGCTGATCTGTTTCAATAGCAATACGATTTCTTCAGAGGTATCGGGATCCAGGTTGCCCGTTGGCTCGTCGGCTAATATAATTTCCGGATTGTTGAGCAAGGCTCTGGCAATAACTACGCGTTGCTGTTCGCCACCCGAAAGCTCATGAGGCATTTTCTTGATTTTAGACCGCAGACCAACTTTTTCCAATACATCTTTGATGCGTTCGTTGATGAGGTTTTTGTCGTTCCAGCCGGTGGCTTTCAATACAAATTCCAAATTTTGTTCAATGGTTCTGTCGCTCAATAATTGAAAATCCTGAAAAACAATGCCCAATTTCCTGCGCAAGAAAGGCACTTCCTTATCAGACAGGCTTTTGAGGTTAAAGCCGGCTACGCTGCCGTTGCCATTGCCGATGTGTAAATCACCATAGATGATTTTAAGCAAGCTGCTTTTTCCCGACCCTGTTTGGCCAATAAGGAAAACAAATTCGCCTTTGGCTATATCGAGGTTAACATTGGATAGCACCAAATGCTTTTGCTGAAAAACATCTACGTTTTGGAGGTTGATTACTGCGCTTTGTGTCATGTTCAGATATCTAGTTTGGTAACCTGTCCGAAGGGAAGGTCATTAATAACGTTCATAATTTCGTCAAGCTTATCGCCAAAGCCCAATTTTTCTAGGGATTTATCGGGCCTGTCTACCCTAAAATATGCCAATAGCGTAAACTTTTCGTCTCTCAGCTGCACGTAATCGGGTATTTTGGCTATGCCTTTTACTTTAATGATATACATTTGCCCAAAAATAACATTTCTAGCCGAAAAACGAGGAACGAAAGCAACTTGATTTCATTCTTCCTACCTCACCAGCATCACCCAGCCACTTACGGCCTTAAGTTCGGGAGCCAATCGGATCACGTAATAATAAACGCCAACCGGAACGGTTTTGCCATTGTATTTGCCATCCCAGGGCGCTGCGGTGTTGCCTGTGGCTTGGTAAACGGTTTCGCCAGAACGGTTCATGACTTTGATGCTGACATTGGGATAGGGGCCTAATGGCGCAATTTTCCAGAGGTCGTTCTGGCCATCGCCATTGGGACTAAAGGTATTTGGAACATGCAGGTTCTCGTAGACCTTTACCAAAACCTCATCTTCGCTGCTGGCGCAGCCACCACTGTTTTCAACGTGCAAGGTGTAGGTCATGTCTTGAGGTGGCGTAGCTATAGGATTGAGCTTGTTGGGGTCGTCCAAGTAATCGCTTGGTGTCCAGTAGTATTTGGTGTAAGGGCCCGTGGCCTTGCCATCAAGCTGTACTGGATTGTCTTTGAGCACTCTTTTGTCTTCTCCAGCCGTTGCCGTTACCTTTTTGATTACGGTAATCGTAATTGGGAGGGTGGCTTGGCAGGCGCCGTTGGCTACGGTTACCTGGTACGTGGTTGTTTCGGTTGGCGAAGCCGTAGGGTTCGGGATATCGGTGGCAGAAAGTCCCTCGGCTGGCAGCCAAGTATAAGTGGTGCCGCCTGCTGCCGTTAAAGCGGTCTGATCACCTTCACAAATGGTGGTATTAGTCGCTATGACACTAGCTGTTGGAGGATCATTAACCGTAACCACGGTAGTTGCTGTACTTTTGCAACCGCCCTCGTTGCCAACCACTACCGTATAAGTGCCTTCCATGCTATGTGTAGCGTTGTTAATAACAGGATTTTGTTGGGTAGAAGTGAAACCGTTAGGGCCTGTCCACAAATAACTGGTGCCCGTTTCCACTTTTAATG
>JBCNPG010000088.1:0-8432 GCA_039593445.1 Pedobacter sp. | reverse complement strand
TGGCAACGAAGACTGTATCCGTATTTCTTATGCCGCTGCCGAAGACCAATTGAGATTAGCCGTCAAAAGAATTGCCGAAGCTTTGGCTCAATTGAGCTAAGCTCAAAAATTTATAAACAAAAAGCGTCCCGCAAATTGCGGGACGCTTTTTTTATGTCCATTAATAATTCAGGTTTATGACCTAATCGCCTCTACCGGATCCAATCTCGAAGCAGAATAGGCCGGCCAAAATCCGGCTATCAGGCCAATGCTTACAGACCAGCCAATACCCTTTATTATGTTCTTCAAATATAAAATTACTTCAACATCGAACACGTGCGTAAACAATAAGGTGAGCAGGTACACAAGGCCTAGTCCAAGTAGTCCGCCCATTAGGCACAGTGCAACGGCTTCGAACACAAACTGCATCAAAATAAAATAGTTTTTGGCACCCAACGATTTTTGAATACCGATGATATTGGTACGCTCTTTTACCGAAACGAACATGATATTGGCTATACCAAATCCACCAACCAATACAGAAAAGCCACCAATAATCAAACCGGCCACATCCACTACACCGAACATGATATCGAGCTGGTTGGAAAGCATGGTGGTTTTGTTCAAAGAAAAATCATCTTCTTCGCCAGGCCTAAGCCGACGAATGGAACGCATCTGCCCTTTTAATTCGGCTTCCACTTCATCTAGGCTGATATTATCCTTGCCCCTTACCGTTACTTGCGGATTGTAGCGGTCGTCTTGCACGTCGAATATGCCTTTGGCCAGGTTAAGTGGGATAAGCACATTCTTATCTTGCGACATGCCCAGCATATCTTCCCCTTCTTTTTTAAACACGCCAACTATGGTCAAACGACGTCCCATCACCTTGATCTGTTTACCAATAGGATCTTCACTGCCAAATAGGCCATTAGCTACATCAGCACCAATTACACAAACCGGCGATCCGTTTCTGCCTTCGTTTTCGGTAAAATAGCGACCGTTGTTAATTTCAAGATTCCAAGTCAAATTATATTCCTGACTGGCCGCATTGAGGTTAACACCTTCTACAGAATTACTGCGATACTTAACGGTACGGTTACTGGCCGAAGTTTCGAAACAAACGCCTTTGGCCATTTCCATCCGGTCTTTCAGTGCTTCGTAGTCCCTAAGCGAGGGCTCTGGACGGTTGACGTATTTCCACCATGGGAAGTTATCGCTGAATATCCATGGCCATTTCTGCACGAACAGCGTATTAGAGCCCAATTTATCAACGCTAGACTGAATTTTGTTGCGCATGGTATCTACGCCAGTAGAAACTGCGATAATGATAAATATACCAATAGTTATCCCTAAAAGAGATAGTGCGGTTCTCAGTTTGTTCTGGCGGAGTGCGTCCCAAGCAAACCTGAAGCTCTCGCCTATAAGTTTAAAAATCATCATCATACGGTTTAGACCAAAAATACCCAAAAAGGTTACAGTTGCACGAGTATATTATAAAAAATACATTGCACCTGAAGAGCAAAGGCGAAAGACTGACCGTCGATCCAATTATATTGCCATTCCCCATTTAGTATTCACTCCTTCAATCATCAGCTACTCAGTCGGCCATAATTATTAAATTGTAAAAACAAAATTATATTTCGTAAATTTGCGCCCTAATTTACATCCAAGAAAATATGAAGTTATCTCAATTTAAGTTCAATTTACCAGATTCGCTTTTAGCCAACACCCCTGCCGAACAAAGGGATGAAGCCAGATTAATGGTTTTACATAAAGACACTGGCCAAATTGAGCACAAAATTTTTAAAGATATTTTAGGCTATTTTGATGACAAGGACGTAATGATCTTGAACAACACCAAGGTATTTCCGGCCCGTTTATACGGCAACAAGGAAAAAACCGGTGCTACCATCGAGGTATTTTTATTGCGCGAACTGAACAAAGAACTACGCCTTTGGGATGTATTGGTTGATCCTGCCCGTAAAATACGTGTAGGCAACAAACTTTATTTCGGCGATGACGACCTTTTGGTTGCCGAAGTAGTTGACAACACCACTTCTCGTGGCCGTACCATCCGTTTCCTTTTTGATGGAACCGATGAAGAATTCAGGAAAAACGTAGAAATATTGGGCGAAACCCCACTTCCAAAATACATCAAACGCAAGGCAACTGCGCAAGACAAAGAGCGTTACCAGACCATTTTCGCGAAACACGAAGGCGCGGTGGCTGCTCCTACCGCTGGCTTGCACTTTAGTCGCGAACTGATGAAGCGTCTGGAACTGAAAGGCGTAAACTTCGCCGAAGTAACCTTACACGTAGGCTTAGGAACTTTCAGACCAGTAGAAGTAGAAGATTTGACCAAACACAAGATGGATTCAGAGCAATTCATTATCGAATCGGCAGCGGTGAATACCGTAAATAAGGCGCTTGACGATAAAAGAAGGGTTTGTGCAGTAGGTACAACCTCTATGAGGGCCATCGAATCTGCCGTTTCGGCCAACAGAAGATTGAAAGAGGCCAACGATTGGACCAGCAAGTTCATCTTCCCTCCTTACGATTTTAGCATTGCCAACTGCATGATTACCAATTTCCACACGCCTGAATCTACTTTGTTGATGATGGTAAGCGCGTTTGGTGGCTACGAAAACGTAATGAATGCCTATAACGTTGCCGTAAAAGAGAAATATCGTTTCTACAGCTATGGCGATGCCATGCTGATTATTTAAGATATAATCGTATTGAGAAGTGGGATTTGAGCGTTATAACTCATATCTCACTTTTTTAATCTCAAATCTGGCTGATGAAATATTATGCAATAATTGTCGGAGGTGGTTCTGGCAAAAGAATGCAGAACCCAGTAGCCAAGCAGTTTTTGTTGCTGGGCAATCAGCCCGTGCTTATGCACACCCTTTCTGCCTTCCATCATTCCAACTTTAAGCCCGAACTTATTTTAGTATTGCACCCCGACCTGCATCAGCAATGGGGCGACCTTTGTGCGCAATACAATTTTGACATACCCCACCTGTTGATCAGGGGTGGAGAGCAACGCTTCCATTCGGTACGAAATGGCTTAATGGCCATTAAAGGCGACGGAATTATTGCCATACACGACGCCGTGAGGCCGTTGGTTAGGCAAAGCCTGATTACACGTACTTACGAAGAAGCTGAAGAAAAGGGCAATGCCATATGTTGCATCAAGCCCAGCGATTCGGTTAGGAGGCTCAAAGATGGTCAGAGCAAAATCATTAACCGCGATGAATTGGTATTGGTACAAACGCCGCAAACTTTTGAAATCGGCCAGTTGCGCAAAGCCTACCAACAACCCTATCGGGCCAAATTCACTGATGATGCTTCGGTGGTAGAAAAGGCAGGGTTTACAATCAACCTGATCGAGGGCGAACGCAGCAACCTGAAAATAACTTTCCCAGAAGATCTGGAACTCGCCCATTTTCTGCTCAAATAGCCATGCTTTGGCAACACATGCAGGCTGCCAAAACATGCCTTTTAACCATTACGCGGCGCTTTTGATTACCCTTAGGATAATCGCAATGATAGCGATAACCAACAAGATATGGATAATGCCACCGGTATAGTAGCCTCCCAAGAAGCTAATGGCCCAAATAATAACCAAAATAACCGCTATAACATAAAGTAGATTTCCCATAGTTTTAGTTTTTAAGTGATGTTAATTTTCTTGATTTTATAACATTAACAACAAGCCACTAAAATTGTTCTAAAAAAAAAGCCCCCGATAAAATCGGAGGCTTCTAAATGTTGCTGTTAAGCTTTAATATTCGTCTTCGTTAAAAAAGAAGTCGTCTTTTGTAGGATAGTCTGGCCAAATCTCTTCGATCGTTTCGTAAGGCTCACCATCATCTTCTAAGGCTTGTAAATTTTCAATCACCTCAACAGGTGCACCTGAACGAATAGCATAATCAATTAATTCGTCTTTTGTTGCAGGCCATGGAGCGTCTTCCAAGTGCGATGCGAGTTCTAATGTCCAATACATATTACTTATATTACTTAATATTTATAATTCAATTTCTGAGTTGGCAAAAGTATGCTAAAAAAAATGAGCAAAACAAATATTTTTTTCCACCAATTTAAATCCGTGGTATCCAGATGTTTTCTTCCGTTTTAGCATCTGCATTCAGTTTTCGGGCCAAAACAAATAAATAATCGCTCAATCTGTTCAAATAAATTGTAATATTGCTGTCAACAAAACTCTCGGAGGCCAGCTGTACGGCAAGCCTTTCGGCCCTACGGCAAACGCAACGCGCTAAATGACAGTAAGATACTACGGTATTTCCTCCCGGCAGGATGAAATGTTTCAACTCGGGCAACACTTCGTTCATTTGGTCCATCTCCCGCTCCAAAAGCGTAATATCGCTTTCCAAAAGATCTGGAATTTTCATTTTCGAACGTTCGGGATCCGAAGCCAACGACGAGCCAATTGTGAATAACCTGTCTTGGATTTCTTTTAAAACCTGCTGATGGTGGGCATCAATAGCCTGACACATGATCAGCCCAATGTAGGAATTGAGCTCATCAACCGTCCCATAGCTTTCAATACGGACATGATATTTCGGTACGCGCGTACCTCCAATAAGCGAGGTCTGGCCCTTATCTCCAGTTTTGGTATATATTTTCATTGCTGTAAGGTTGAAAGTTGAAAGTTGAAGGCCTGGTTTCATCGCCCATGCCTTTGGCCTCATTCCTTAAAAGCTTATTGTATGCTCTCGAAATCGTCGCCTTTGGCCTTCAAATTGCTCAAACGTGGCGAAACGGTTTTGACATCCTCATTGATGTAATCTTTTTCGATCAGGCCATCGCGCATCCTCACAATACGGTGGGCATGCTGCGCAATATCCTCTTCGTGCGTTACTAGGATAATGGTATTGCCTTTGCTGTGGATTTCTTCCAAAAGACCCATGATTTCGATGGAAGTCTTGGTGTCCAAGTTACCTGTAGGCTCATCGGCGAGGATAATGGATGGGTTATTGATCAAGGCCCTGGCCACGGCTACACGCTGACGCTGTCCGCCGGAAAGCTCATTGGGCTTGTGGGTAATCCGGTTGCCCAGACCAACGTTTTCGAGCGCTTTGGTTGCGCGCTCGTCACGTTCTTTTTTACCGGCACCGGCATAAATCAAAGGCAATGCCACATTATCTAAGGAAGTGGAACGAGGCAAAAGGTTAAACGTTTGGAAAACGAAGCCGATTTCTTTGTTACGCACTTCGGCCAACTCATTATCAGACATGTGGCTTACGTTGATACCGTTCAGGATGTAATCGCCTTTGCTGGGTGTGTCCAAACAGCCCAGAATGTTCATTAAGGTCGATTTGCCAGAGCCAGATGGGCCCATCAAGGCTACAAACTCTCCTTTTTCTATGGTAAGGCTTACTGATTTTAACGCATGAATTACTTCTGAACCGATAACGTATTTACGTCCTATGTCATTAATGGTAATGAGTGATTTCTCCATCGTTTTTTCTTTTTAGACCTGCTTTGTCTATGCAATGTTACAGCCTCGACTTATTTTTCTATGATTTTAGGCACAAAGAAAAAACTTTCGTTATGCCTGGCTGCATTTTTCAGTCCGTCGGCCGTGCTGATTTCCTGCTTTACCACGTCTTCTCTCCACACGTTTGCACTTTCGTTCATGTAAACCAAAGGTTTTACGCCTGTGGTGTCAAGTTCGTTCAGCTTTTCCATAAAAGTAAGGATCTTGTTCATCTCTACCGTCAATGTATCAACTTCGTTAGCTGCAATTTCAATGCGCGCCAAATCTGCCACCTTATACACTGTTTGCTGATCTATCTTCATACTTTTATTATTTTAAGATTATCTAAAGTTTGCTTCCTATTTTTTTAAATACTTCTTCTTTTAAAGCATCGGCGCCTTCGGCCGCCAAGCTGTTGGTTAATATGGGCTGGTGCACATAAATATTTACAATACCCGGCCTGGTGCCATATTTCATACCGTTGTCCCACAGCACTTTCCAGATGTTGGTTATGCTTACCGGCACGATCGGAATATTTTTCTCGATGGCCAACCTGAAAGGTCCATTCTTAAATTCCTGCAGCTGCGGAGGATAACTGTCGTCAATCCTGCCTTCGGGAAATATGATAAGGCTCATGCCGTTTTCGAGATTATCGCCTGCCCTTTTAAACGCCCTGAACGAGGAAATCTTGCTCTCCCTGTTTACCGCAATATCTATGGTGCGAAAAAAGAGACCCAAAATCGGGTTTTTCAACAGTTCCTCTTTGCCCATAAAATGATAGCGGCCCCTAGCCAAGATGCAAAAAACCATGATATCGAGATTAGAACTATGATTGGCACAAAAAATATAGGTCTGTTTTTTGTCCAATTGCTGTTCTAGGTCAAACTTATAGAAAACACCTGCCAAAGCGCAGCATAAAAAACTGTGCGCAGTCCTGAATTTATTGAGGATGCCATAGTATTTGGGGCTGCGACTGGTTAAATAATAAAACGGCCAAAAAAGGAAATAGAAAAACAGAAGGCTACAGGAAAAATAAACCTGGTGGATCTTTTTGAGCAATTTTATCATGGAAACCAAAAATACAATTTTGCCGAATAGTTCTAAAATTAGTTTTCAGTTCTCGATAAGGTAAGACCACATAAGCCATCTCTCCGATCAACTCATGAACTAATGACACAAATGAACCATTGCATCCCTAAACTTTTAAGGTTTTTTCTTAATTTCGGGCCATGATCAAAGAAACGGTTGTAAGCGGCATACGCTCTACAGGAAAATTACATATAGGAAATTATTATGGTGCGGTAAAAAACTTTGTACAGATGCAACACGAGTACAATTGTTATTTTTTTATCGCCGACCTGCATTCTTTAACCACGCACCCTACTCCACAAGATCTGCATGGCAACATTAAGCAGGTACTGGTTGAGTATTTGGCTTGTGGCATCGACCCAGAAACCACCACCATTTATATACAGTCTGACGTACCAGAAGTTTCCGAACTTTATTTGTACCTGAACATGAATGCCTATTTAGGTGAATTGGAACGTGCCACCTCCTTTAAGGATAAGGTTCGTGCCAACCCAGACAACGTAAATGCCGGTTTGCTTACCTATCCGGTTCTCATGGCAGCCGATATCCTGATCCACCGCGCCACCAAGGTGCCAGTAGGCAAAGACCAGGAGCAGCACTTGGAAATGGCCCGTACTTTTGGCAACCGATTTAACCGTTTGTATAGCAACGAATATTTCCCTGAGCCTTACGCGTTCAGCTATTCGAACAACCTGGTTAAGGTTCCCGGATTAGACGGAAAAGGCAAAATGGGCAAATCTGAAGGTGAAGGCAATGCTGTTTACCTTTCGGACAGTCCGGAGGTGATCCGCAAAAAAGTTTCGAGGGCAGTTACCGACAGTGGCCCAACCGCCGAAAACCAAGAAAAACCAGAGGCTATCCAAAACCTGTTCGATTTGATGAAGATCGTTTCATCGGCCGATACCTTGGCCCATTTTGAAGAACAATACAACAAAATGGCCATCCGCTACGGCGATTTCAAGAAACAGCTGGCCGAAGACATGATCGTGACCACGGCGCCAATGCGCGAACGTATCAACGAAATTGCAGCCGACACTGCCTACCTGCGCCAAGTAGCCAAACATGGTGCCCTTAAAGCCAGGGAAAGTGCTCAAAAAACAATTAGGGAAGTACGCGAAATAATTGGATTTAAAAGTTTTTAATTTAATAGATTTGAGAAATGAGACGTTAGATTTGAGTGTAAAGTCTAAAGTTCAAAGTGTAAAGTGTAAAGTACAAAGTCTAAAATCTCACATCTAAAATCTCATATAACATATGCATATAGCAATAGTAGGAAATATCGGTGCCGGAAAAACTACGCTAACAGGCCTGCTGGCCAAAAATTATGGCTGGGAAGCACTTTACGAAGCGGTAGACAACAATCCATACCTCGAAGATTTTTATAGCGATATGAAGCGTTGGAGCTTTAACCTGCAGATCTACTTCCTGAACAGCCGTTTTCAGCAGATTGTAGAAATCGAAGCCAACAAACGGAACGTGATCCAGGACCGCACCATTTACGAAGACGCGCATATTTTTGCCGAAAACCTGCACGAAATGGGGCTGATGACTACCCGAGACCACGAAAACTACCGCGCTATTTTCGACAATATTACTTCTTTCATCAAGCCGCCTGACTTGTTGGTGTACCTGAGGGCTTCGGTGCCTACTTTGGTCAACAATATCCAGCGCCGTGGCCGCGAATACGAAGCCAGCATCCGCATCGACTATCTTTCTAAACTGAATGAAAAATACGAGGCTTGGATCAAAGGCTATAATTTGGGCAAACTGCTCATCTTGGATAAGGACAAATTGGATTTCACCAACAATCCTGAAGACTTGAGCACGGTAATCCAATCTATAGAATCCGAACTCAACGGAT
>JBCNPG010000087.1:0-8482 GCA_039593445.1 Pedobacter sp. | reverse complement strand
CAAAAGGTATCTTGTTGGTTTTCGGCATGGCAATAGGCGCGTGCTATGCCTTTGGCAATAAAATAGAGATGGTTCTCAACTTTGGTGGTACAGATGATCAGCTGGTTTTTAGGGTAGGCTATGCGCTCCAAAGAATCGACAAGCAATTGCAGCTCTGCCTGGGGCAAAGGATAAATGCTGTTTATTTTGGCTTTAATTGGCGCTAATTCGGCTTGCATTGGCTAAAGATAACAAATGCTAAAAATTTTTGGCGTAGGGTGTAACCTAAAAAAAAATGATGTTGTCATAGTATACAGAACACGGTTCAGAATTAAAAGATCATCAATCGAATAAAGAAATAAAATTATGGAAGAGTTAATCCCAATATCACTTTTTTTAGGTGCCTTTGCAATGGTATTCGGCATCAGGTATTTTTCTAACAAGGAAAAAATGGCCATGATTGAGCGTGGCATCGATCCAGGCATTCACAAAGCTACGCCTAAACCCTTTTTAAGCTTAAAGTTCGGCCTGTTGCTGGTTGGCTTGGGCATCGGACTGATTGTGGCCCTGTTCCTTTCAAGGGCAATGTTCAGCAACGACATGAACCATAATGAACAAGGCCAGGCGGTAGCCATTTATTTTGGATGCATCGGCATCTTTGGGGGCTTAGGCCTGATTGTTTCCTATGCCATTGAAAAGAAATGGCTTGATGAACAAAAATAGCCGCGATAACCTCAAAAGGAAAGTCCGATGATCAAAAACGATTATCGGACTTTTTTGTAAAAACCAATTCCTCATATGAACAGTACTAAACGAATTTGGGTATTGCTTTTGATGGCATTAACCCCACTACTCGCCTCTGCGCAAAAGCTGGAAGACCAGATAGACAGCCTGCTTGCCAAGGTTTTCAAAGATAAAAACGGCCCGGGAGCAGCCTTTTTGGTAGCCAAAAATGGAAAACCGATTTACCGGAAGGCATTTGGCAAAGCCAATATTGAGTTGGATGTTGATTTAACCCCCGATTATGTATTTCAACTCGGGTCGATGACGAAACAGTTTACCGCTGTAGCCATCCTCCAACTGGCCGAACAGGGAAAATTGAAGCTCGATATACCAATTACCAACTACATTCCTCATTACCCCGGGGGCGACAAGATTACGATCCATCATTTACTCACCCATACTGCTGGCATTAAGGATTTTACCCAAATGAAATCGCTTAACAGCATTGCCCAAAAGGATTTGTCGCCCAAAGAAATGGTCGATTTCTTTAAGAACGAACCCGCCGATTTCGCGCCGGGCACGCAGTTCAGCTACAACAACTCGGGCTATGTGGTTTTGGGTTATATCATTGAAATTGTTTCTGGCGAAACCTACGAAAACTATATCCAAAAGCACATTTTCGACAAAGCGGGCATGGGCCATTCGCGTTATGCGAGCGATGTTGCCCTGATTCACAAAAGGGCTTATGGTTATCGTAAAAAAGGCGAAGCATACTTCAATAAGCCGTATATCAGCTTTAGTATCCCTTTTTCATCAGGCGCATTGATGTCTACTGTAGATGATATGCTGCTTTGGCAAAATGCGCTGAACCAAAACCTGTTGCTCAATGCCAGTTCCACTAATTTGGCTTTTTCCAAGTACAAGTTAAATAATGGCGAAGCACTTGCTTATGGCTATGGCTGGCATTTGAAAAGCATAAACGGCGTGCCTACCAGAGAACATGGAGGGAGCGTTTTCGGCTTCAAAACAATGGGGGTATATATACCGGGTAAAGATATCTATGTCATTGGCTTAAGCAATTGCGAATGCAATTCGCCGACACAGGTTACCAGGGATATCGCGACACTGGCTTTGACCAGTGGCTTATAGCACAAGGAACAAATGAACCGGCGAATGTTATTGCGGCTTCGGCAAAATGGCGACCGTTAAACGGCTTACGCAGTTCATTTTTCCTTTATCGTTGTACATTTTGATTTCCCAAATATGGGTCTTGCCACCAATATGCAGGGGCTTGCAAACGCCTTTAACCAGGCCGGAGCTTACCGGGCGCAAATGGTTGGCATTAACCTCTAAACCAACGGCAATGTATTTTTGTGGATCGATACACATGTACGAAGCAATGCTGCCCAGGGTTTCGGCCAATACCACGGATGCACCGCCGTGCAATATGCCGGCAGGCTGATGCGTGCGTTCGTCGACAGGCATAGTGGCTTCAACAACATCGTCGCCCACTGTCGTAAACTCAATGCCCAACAATGCGCCAATGTGGTTTTTGGGCCTGTCGTTGAGCATGGCTGGGGTAAACTCCTTAAACCAGATCATAGGTAGCGCTCTTTAATGACGTTAACGTGGTGCATAATATGGCCTGCCAAAACATATACAAAAGCCTTTACCGTCATGCTGTTGCCATTAGAAACGCCCGATTTGGCTAATTCACCGTCGTTAAGGGATTTAATGAGGTAAAGATTGGATTTTCTCAGCAAAGAAAACTCTTCCGAAAGGCTCAACAGGCTGCGGTCGTTAAAATGTGCGGCCGCTACATACGCATCTTCATCAAAACCCGGAATGCTTGCCTTTTCGCCCCTGGCAAAACACAGCAGCCTAAACACCATGATGCGCTCGGTATCGATAATATGGCCTATCAACTCTTTAATGGTCCACTTGCCGGGCGCATAGGCATAATCTCCTTTCCCCACCAAACTATTGATGAAGTCTGAAAATTCGCTCACCTGCTTTTCCAAAATCTCGATCACATCGCCCTCTACGAGGCTGATGTATCTGTTATACCACTCGGGGTACTCCTGTGTTTGTGGTCGGTTCATAAGTTATGCTGCTTTTTAATATAATCCTGAATGTAGTGCCTTTGCGCAGTTCCGATTCCTTTACAAAAATCTGCCCGCGATGGTAGTTTTCGATAATCCTCTTGGTTAGCGAAAGGCCCAGTCCCCAGCCCCGTTTACGGGTGGTATAGCCTGGCTGAAATACGGTATCGAATCTCGAACGCTGAATACCTCGGCCGGTATCGGTTACATCGATAAAAACTTCCTCTTTAGCCAGGTTTTCGATGATGTTGATGGTAATATTGCCTTCGTTTTCGATGGCATTGGCGGCGTTCTTGAGCAGGTTTTCAATCACCCAGTCAAACAGGGGAATACTCAGCATGGCCCTTACCTGTTTATCGCCAATTACCGAAAAATTGATCTTGTCGGAAGTTCGGATCTTGAAATAATCCACAAAATTCTGGATAACGATATACACGATATGGTCTTCGAGAATAGGCTTCGACCCGATTTTAGAGAAACGATCGGTCACGATTTCCAGCCGGTGGATATCGTTTTCCATTTCGGCAATCAAGGCATCATCTTCGGCATCAAATTTCGACTTGATCAGCTCTACCCAGGCCATCAGAGAGGAGATCGGCGTGCCCAACTGGTGGGCGGTTTCTTTGGCCAAGCCTACCCAAACCTGGTCTTGCTCGGCCCGGCGCGCAGAGCTGAAAGCTACATAGGCCGTCAATAAAAAGAGGAAGATGACACCTAGTTGGATATAAGGGAAATACCTGAGCTGGGTTAAGATAAAAGAGTCCTTGTAATACGCGATCAAAGGCGTATCGTCGGGGTCTTTCATCATGGCCGGCTTGTGTTGGCGCTTCATTTTGGCCAGCTGCTTGGCAAAGTAAAGTGAATCGTATTCCTTGGTTTTAATATCGGGATAGAGGGTTTTGTTGGTGGCAAGGCCGGACCACAAGTAAATGGAACCATCGGTTTTGGTGATGATGATGTCCATCGTATTGTTTTTCTTGATGGTCTCAAAAATGCCGGTTAGCCGTTCGTTTTCATATACCCTCATTTGCTGCTCGAGTACTTTGAGCCTCAATTGGAACTGTGCGGCCTCTTCACGCTCCATTTTTTTGACGAAAAAATTCGAATAAACCACAGAGGCTCCGCCAATTACAATGGCAAAAATAAGAAGAAACAGTTTCCAGCGGCGCTTTTTTTGGTACGGGTTCATAAAGGGGCGAAGGCAAATTACAAAATAGCAATCAAAAATATACCTACAGAAACGTAAACGGACTAAAAAATATATCTTTGCGCTGTAATGGAAAAGAAAGTTAGAGTAAGATTTGCACCAAGCCCAACAGGTGGCTTGCACCTGGGTGGCGTGCGCACAGCTTTGTTTAATTATTTGTTTGCTAAAAAGCACAATGGCAGCTTCATCCTGCGCGTTGAAGACACCGATCAGACCCGTTTTGTAGAAGGAGCCGAAGAATACATCGTCAACTGCCTCAACTGGTGTGGCCTAACGCCCGACGAAAGTCCGCAAAACCCCGGCGCTTTTGGCCCTTACCGTCAAAGCGAGCGCAAGCCCAGCTACAGGCAATATGCCGAGCAATTGGTGGCCAGCGGCTATGCCTATTATGCTTTTGATACGCCCGAAGAACTTAACGAAAAACGCAGCGCACAACCTAACTTTCTATACGGTCAGCAAACCCGTATGCAAATGCGCAATTCGCTTACGCTTTCGCAAACCGAAACCAGCGAATTGTTGGCTAGCGGTACGCCGCATACCATCCGCATCAAAATGCCTGCAGACGAGCAGGTGTCTTTCAACGACATGATCCGTGGTGTAGTGAGTTTTGACACCAATTTGGTCGATGATAAAGTGCTACTAAAGGCCGATGGCATGCCAACCTACCACCTAGCAGTAGTGGTTGACGACAAGGCCATGGAAATAAGCCATGCCTTTAGGGGCGAAGAATGGCTGCCTTCAGCGCCGATCCATATTTTGTTGTGGGAATATTTAGGCTGGAAAGACAGCATGCCACAATGGGCGCATTTGCCTTTGATCTTAAAACCCGATGGCAATGGCAAACTGAGTAAGCGCGACGGCGACCGCCTTGGCTTTCCGGTATATGCCATGAACTGGACCGATCCTAAAACCGGCGATATCACCAAAGGCTTTAAGGAAATGGGTTTCATGCCCGAAGCATTCGTCAACCTGTTGGCCATGCTGGGTTGGAATGATGGCACCGATAAGGAAATATTCACCTTGGAAGAACTGATCGCTTCGTTTTCGATAGACAGGATCAGTAAAGCCGGGGCCAAATTCGATTTCGAAAAGGCTAAATGGTATAATCACGAATGGATTAAAACCGCCAGTGCCGAACGTTTGGCGCCAAGCGTTAAAAACGATTTGCAAGCTTTAGGTATTCTGCCGGCTGATGATGCCTATTTGTTGAAGGTAATCGATATGGTAAAGGATCGTTGTACACTTTTAGGCGATTTTGTTACTCAGGCCGCTTACTTTTTTGCAGTTCCGGCCGAATACGACTTGGCATCGGTAAAACCCAAATGGTCGGCAGAAAAAGGCGTATTTTTCCAAGAGTTTGCCACAGGGCTACAAGGCGGGGCTACGGCTGCGGATTGGGAGGCCCAATTTAAGGCCTTGGCCGAAAATAAAGGATTTAAGCCCGGCGAACTGATGTTGCCTTTGCGTGTCATGCTGGTAGGTGGCAAGTTTGGGCCAGGTGTATTTGACATTGCCAATGTATTGGGCAAAGCTGAAACGCAGCGCAGAATAGCCCTGGGCGTGGAAGCATTTAGTTAAACGGTGGATAATCCTTTCGCCTAAAACTTAAAATGCCGATCGATTGTTAGCTAAGGGTATATGATTGTTTAACCACTTAAACCCTAAAACGATGAAAAGCAAAAACGATAAATTCGAAAAGCTGGCCAGCAACCTAACCGCTTTAACCAAAGAAGAGCAACGCAAAATTATGGGTGGCATGAAATGGACTGGACAGGGATCAAAAAATATGGAAATGGACCGGTGGACCGCAATGACCATTGGCGATCCTTGGGGTGGCCGATTTGGAATCAAGCTGGTCGATTAAACCGCTAAAATAAACGGAACGGCGCTAACTGAGGTTGGGGCCGTTTTTGTTATATATGGTTAGCCACAATTACAAAAACTGAACTTTAAATAGGCCGTTGGAAAGGCAATCTTTTAAAATCTGCATCGCTAAGAACAATGGTATTTGAGATATAGATATAATCAGTAAATTGGTATCAAAATTGTTTCATCATTTTTTTTAACCTAAAACAGAAATTATGCAGTGGTTCGGTAAAGGAAGCGACAATGTAGAAGACGGCAGAGGTGGCGGTGGCCGCATAGCCTTGGGTGGCGGCGTAGGGATCATCATCGTAATCGTTGGTTTGCTATTTGGCAAAGATTTGACCGGCTTGGTAAGTCAGTTGCCGGCAACGGAACAAGCCGCACCCAAAGCTTCCGACGACGATCCGCAGGTTAAATTTGTAAAAGGCGTACTCAAATCAACCGAACAGGTATGGGATCAGCAGTTTGCCGAATTGGGCGAACAATATGAATATCCGAAGCTCAAGCTGTTTGATGGGGCCGTGCAATCGGCTTGTGGCAATGCCAGTTCTGCCGTAGGCCCTTTCTATTGCCCAGGCGATCATAAAGTATACATCGATCTTTCTTTTTACGACGAATTGAAGAACCGTTTCGGTGCAGCTGGCGATTTTGCCCAAGCCTATGTAATTGCACACGAAGTTGGCCACCATGTACAGAACCTCTTGGGCGTATCCGCCCAAATGGAGCAAGCCAGGAGAAGACTGAGCGAAGTAGAATACAACAAACTATCGGTTAAGCTAGAGCTGCAGGCCGATTTTTATGCCGGACTTTGGGCGCATCATGCCCAAAACCTGAAAGACTTTCGCTTAGACCCCGGCGATTTGGAAGAAGCCTTGACCGCGGCCAACGCCATTGGCGACGACAAGCTCCAAAAACAGGCCCAAGGCGAAGTGGTGCCCGATGCTTTTACCCATGGTACATCGGCACAGCGCATGTACTGGTTCAAAAAAGGATTTGATACGGGCGATATGAAACAGGGCGATACCTTTAATACACCTAATCTGTAAAAACCCTGCAGATGGGCGAATATTAGCCAAGACAGCTGTGTTTGCGTTAAAGACTGGGCAACTAAATATTTTACAAATCCATCCAAACAAATCTCATTTGTTTTTTGTTCTCTTTCATTCGTATTGGTCTTCTTAAAAAATCAATACCATACCATAACAAATGTTGCCAAGCTTTAACTATTTTTGGGAATGATCCTTATTGTTGATGATACGCCCGAGAACCTGATTTCTTTAAAAAAGGTACTTGAGAAACACAATTTTGAAATCGATACGGCCTCATCTGGCGAAGAAGCACTTAAAAAAGTCCTCAAAAACTCTTATGTGCTCATTATTTTAGACGTGCAGATGCCCGGTATGGACGGTTTTGAAGTGGCCGAGGCCATATCAGGCTACAGCAAGGCCAAAGAAACTGCCATTATTTTCTTGTCGGCGGTTAATACCGAGTTTAAGTTCATAGCCAAAGGCTATTCTTCGGGAGGGCTCGACTACATCACCAAGCCGGTTGACATGAACCTGTTGCTGCTCAAGGTAAAAACCTTCTACCGCATTTATGAGCAGAACCGGAAACTGAATGAGATGCAACTGTCGCTACTCGAAGAAATCGAATTCAGGAAAGAGGCCGAACGTAAAAAGGACGAATTCATCAGCATTGCCAGCCATGAACTTAAAACCCCATTAACCAGCGTTAAGGGCTACGTGCAACTGTTAGAACGCAGCGTAAACAAAGGCGATATCGAAACGGTTAAAAAACACTTGGGCAAAGCGCAGGTGCAATTGGAAAAGCTCAACGGACTTATTGCCGACCTGTTGGATATCTCTAAAATCGAAAGCGGCAAGCTCAAATTCAACAAGCAATATTTTTCTGTCGATTGTCTGATCGACAATGTGATTGAGGTCATGCACCAGTCGAACCCAGATTTCAAAGTGCACAAAAAGGGCATTGCAGGTTGCGAGGTGTATGGCGACGAAATGCGCATTGAGCAGGTACTGGTCAATTTCTTGACAAACGCCGTCAAATATTCGCCAGGAACCAACGAAATCCAGCTGACAGTCAATGTTAACGAAGGAGCGCTTTATGTAGCCGTCAAAGACTCGGGCATTGGCATTTCGCCTGAGCAGCTCCCTCATGTTTTCGACAAGTTCTACCGTGTAGAAGAAACCTCGCAACGCTTTCAGGGCTTGGGCATCGGCCTTTACATTTCGGCCGAAATCATTAGGCGACATGGTGGCAAAGTGGGCGTGAATAGCACCTACGGAGAGGGCTCCGAATTTTACTTTATCATACCTGTCGATTCAACAACCGAAGTTTAATGCTTAAACTGTTATTTAATGAAATTATCCCTTAAAAGTAACCTCCGATTAGGTCTGGGCCTATCGCTGATTATTCTTATCCTGAGCTCTCTGGCTTCGTATGTGAGCATCAGAAACCTCATCAAGTCCTCAGAACTTGTGGCCCACAGCAATGAGGTAATGAACGGCCTCGACAACATCATCTCTACCCTTAAGGATGCCGAAACTGGTCAACGTGGTTTTTTGCTAACCAACAACCAGGTTTTTTT
>JBCNPG010000086.1:0-8552 GCA_039593445.1 Pedobacter sp. | reverse complement strand
CCAATAAAGTATCGGTTAAGCTAAGCGAATTCCGCAACGTGATCCAGGTGGCCTATATGATTATCAAATCGGCCAAAGCACGGAAAGAGAGCCGTGGATTACATTATACAACCGATTATCCACATCATGCCGATCAATTGGTTGACACGATCATTTAGAAACCATATTGCTGTTTTGGATTAATAAGCTAACAATTCAGCAATTAATTTAGTTATCCATTTCAATACTCAAATCCAATAGCAAATGCCAGTTATTCTGCCAGTTAAAGATAGCCATCCCAAATGGGGCGACAACAGTTTTATTGCACCTAATGCCACCATTGTTGGCGATGTGACCATGGGCAATAACTGTTCTGTTTGGTTCAATGCCGTAATTAGGGGTGATGTAAATACCATTACCATTGGCAACGATACGAATATCCAGGATGGAGCAGTGATCCATGCTACCTATTTAAAGGCGAGTACGCATATTGGCAATCGGGTTTCGGTAGGCCATAATGCCATTGTTCATGGATGCGAGGTTAAGGATCATGTACTGATTGGAATGGGTGCCATCGTTATGGACCATGCTGTTATAGAAGAGTTCTGCATCATTGCAGCAGGCGCGGTGGTTTTGGAGAATACTGTTTGCGAAAGCGGTTTTTTGTATGCCGGAATGCCTGCAAAAAAAATAAAGCCTCTTACCGATGAGCAAAAGGCTTTATTGAAGAAATTACCAGATAATTATATCATGTATTCAGACTGGTTCAGGTAAATCGGTTTATTCTTTCGGGATAGTAACTACCGCATTTCGGTCCCAGTTGGCTTTGATGGAAAGTTCTTGGGGCTCGTACCATATTTTTTCAGGTTGAAGGCCTTTTGATACGTTTCCTGTGTCCCAAATGCCGTTTTTATTGTCGTCGTAAACAACCCTGATGTAATAAATTCCTTGCTTGTATTTATTGAAAATAACGGTTTTGTTTTGATGAAGGCTTTCACTGTAGATTACCTGGTCCTTTTTCTCGTTTACCAGTTGTAGGATGTAGTTTTTAGCAGTGTCGGGTACTTCTACTTTTAGCGTTAAAGTACCATAATCATCGGTACTGCCTAGTTTAAATACTTTTCTGATCTCCTTGTTTTTGGTATTGAACATGCCCGTAATTGCACCCTCGCCAAGCACCAGTATATATTCCTCTTTTTTCTGCCATTTATAGGCGATGCTATAGCTTAATATATCGGTACTGTCTTTGGTTAAGGTAAACCCTTTGCGTGGGATAGAATCTTCCAATAAAGTTATTTTATTGATATCGATATTCTCTATAGGAAGGTTAAAATGCAGTTGCAAAGGCTTATAAGGATTCAGTGTATTGGATTCCAGGTTATCTGTTGCTTGTATATTTCGGGTGTACGTATCTCTTTTACCTCGGGTAAATCTTTCGGTTTCCAACAATTTTCCCTCGTCTTTAATGGCAATTTTAACGGAGTCAAAACTCAAATCGGCCAACCAAACCTTAACCGAATCATTGGTTTTATTGAACTGTACTTTCTTGTTCAAATCTATGTTTGCTGGCTCTGTTACCGTTAGCTGGGGCTTTTTGAGCTGTTGGTTAAAAACCATGGTCATGCTGCCATCACTGTTCAGTTTTTTGTCTGTTACCCTAAATTTTATAGCTAATTCCTTAAATATTTGGAGATTAACGCTGTCCAGATTGCTTTTATCCAGCACTAACGGTGCTTTAACAAAGCCAACTTCATCACTGAGCTGCTGATAGATCCTATCGCCGCTTTTTTCTTTCAAGGCGTAGATTTTATACGAACCTTTTTTAAGGTTGTTCAATTTATAATTGCCGCTGCTATCGGTAGTCGTAAAGATGGAAGGCTTTTTCTTGCCGAACAGGCTATCGCGTTCGAGCGGAAAGATAAATACGGTTGCATCGATTTCGGGCGCGCCGGTAAGCGAATTTCTAACCTTGCCGCTAATGCTCAGTGAATCGAGGGTAGGACCTGTAGAAAACACATAGGTAAAATTCTTCAGGATGTTTCCTTCATTAACGTCGGTAATGGCTTTGCCAAAATTAAGCGTGTAGGTCGTATTTTTTTCAAGGCTGTCTTGAAGTGTAATTTCGAGATGCTTGAGTTTGGCTTTGAGTATTGGTGGCTTTTCTTGTTCGGGAGAAATTGAAAATTCCTTGAACTCATTGTTGAGTTTGATATACTCGTCGAAATCAATCACAATTTTCTTGGCATTGAAATGGGTCGTCAGATTTTTCGGTTCCATCTTCAAAACCTTAGGCGGGTTCCTGTCCCTTGGTCCGCCTTCGGGATTTCTCATGGTGGCACAACCTAAAATAAAGGAAGCAAGGAAAATTCCAAGGTATAAAATTGGCTTTTTTGTGAAAATTGCTTTTTTAGGCATTTATATGGGTTCTATTTAATTTAACCTCTTTTTTGAACGATAACATTAAAAAAACTTAAAAGTCGCTCATATCGCTTAAAAACAAGTCAATTATTTTATAATTTAAGTCGTTGATTATCAATGATTTTTGGTTATTTGGAAATATGGACCATCAAAACAGAGATATCTGAAGGAGAAACGCCCGAAATGCGCGAAGCTTGTCCTAGAGTACGCGGTTTAATTTTCAACAATTTTTCACGAGCCTCTTTGGAAAGCGAAACCAGTTGGTTGTAATCAAAATCCGGGTTGATGGATTTGTCTTCCATCTTCTGCATTTTATTCACAATCTCGTTTTCTTTTTCAAAGTAGCTTTCGTACTTGATTTTGATTTCCGCTTGTTCAATCGTTTCCTGATCAAAGGTATTCAAAAGTTGGTCAAATGAAGAACTAACTTTTCTGATGTTTGCTATACCTACTTGAGGGCGACTTAGTACACTGAACAGTTTAACGTTCTGGTTGAGTGGTGCAGTGCCGAGGCTCTCGAGCAGGCTATTGGCTTCGCTCATTTGGATGCCTTGTTCTTTAGTAAAAGTTACAATGGTATCTGAGTTGGCAACCTTTTGCTTGACAATGTCCATGCGCTCATCGCTGATGAGTCCAAGTTGGTGGGCAATAGGGGAGAGCCTGATGTCTGCATTATCCTGTCTCAGCAGCAAGCGATGCTCGGCCCTCGAAGTAAACATACGATAAGGTTCTTCTGTGCCTTTAGTTACCAAATCATCTATCAAAACGCCGATATAGGACTCTGAGCGCTTCATGATCAACTCGTGGGCATCATTAACCTTCTGATGGGCATTGATGCCGGCTATAAACCCTTGACTAGCAGCCTCTTCATAGCCTGTGGTACCGTTAATTTGGCCAGCAAAGAACAAATTGCTGATCAATTTGGTTTCGAGGGTCAAGGAAAGCTGGGTTGGCGGAAAATAATCGTATTCGATGGCATAACCGGGCCTAAACATCTTGGCATTTTCGAAGCCTGGGATTTGAGTTAATGCCTTGTATTGCACGTCTTCAGGTAGGGAAGTAGAGAAACCGTTTACATAGATTTCGCAAGTATTCCAACCCTCTGGTTCCACAAAGATCTGATGTCTTTCGCGCTCGGCAAAACGATTGATTTTATCTTCTATGGATGGGCAGTAGCGGGGACCCAAACCTTTGATGCGGCCGGTAAACATGGGCGATTTTTCGAAGCCTTCCTTGAGGGTTTCATGCACATTTTCGTTGGTATAGGTAATCCAACAGCAACGCTGATCTTTGGGCAAATCTACATTGGTATAGGAAAAACGACCCGGATTTTCATCTCCCCATTGTTCCTCCATCCGGCTGTAATCGAGCGACCTGCCATCAATGCGTGGGGGGGTTCCCGTTTTCATGCGACCGGCTTCAAAGCCCAATTCGGTTAACTGCTCTGTTAAGCCGGCAGCTGCTTTTTCGCCTGTACGGCCTCCACCAAATTTCTTTTCTCCAACATGGATGATTCCGTTCAAAAAAGTACCATTGGTAAGTACTACAGCCTTGCCATAAATCTCTACGCCAAGGGCTGTTTTCACCCCGACAACGGTATTGTTTTTTATCAATAAACTACTTACCATTTCCTGCCAAAAATCTACGTTTGGAGTTCTTTCTAACGCCAGGCGCCACTCTTCGGCAAAGCGTTTTCTGTCGTTTTGTGTTCTTGGGCTCCACATGGCAGGGCCTTTAGATTTATTGAGCATGCGGAATTGCAGGGTAGTCTTATCGGCAATAATACCCGAATAGCCACCCATGGCATCAATTTCTCTTACAATCTGGCCTTTGGCTACACCGCCCATAGCAGGATTGCAACTCATTTGCGCAATGGTTTCCATGTTCATGGTAATCAATAGCACTGAAGAGCCTAAATTTGCAGCGGCAGCAGCGGCTTCACAGCCTGCATGACCAGCCCCTACAACAATAACATCGTATTCTTTAAACATCTATTTTATTTTTGTGTTTCACGTGAAACAGTACAAAATTAATCAAAAATCTAGCAGAAAAATTCTTTGTTTCACGTGGAACTTTTCTTTTTTACAAATAATTTAAAAAGTCCATAGAGCGCGACAGCGCTCCATACGCTTTCTAAAACTACAAAAGGAATAAAGGAAATCATCCAAGAAGCATAGCCTGCAATGCCTGCTCCCAAAAGATTTAATAGACCATAGCTCCAGCTTTCTGTCTTAATCAGTTTCATGCTTTGCAAAAAGAAAGCAACCAATAAAATGCTTACGCCAATTGTGGCAATTAAATCTGATGTTCTCATGTTTTATTATTTCTCAGAAAGCTCAATCCATCGTTCCATGAGCTGGTTTAATTCTTTGTTTAAATTTTCTATTGCACTAGAAACTTCTTGAATTTTCAAATAATCAGCGCTATCAATTTCATGAAGCGTTTTGGTCAGTTCGGCAATTTGGTTTTCTTTTGTTGCCATTGATTGTTCTATACCTTCTAGTTCTTTTTGTTCTTTGAAGCTCAGTTTTTTGGTCGTTGTGGCAACGGGGCTTGCAACGTTTTCCTGCTTTGCTTTTTTAGCGGAAGAGTCTTTGGCCGTTTCTAAACTCAAACGATGCTCAGAATAATTTCCGTTATAAATGGTTACCTCGCCATTGCCTTCCATAATAAAAAGCTGCTCGCTCATTTTGTCCAGCAAATACCTATCATGCGAAACCAAAATCAATACACCTGGAAAGTTTTCCAAGAATTCCTCAAGCACATTCAGCGTGTCGATGTCAAGGTCGTTGGTCGGCTCATCCAAGATCAAGAAGTTTGGGTTTTGCATCAAGACCTTCATCAGATGTAAACGCTTCTTCTCTCCACCGCTTAGTTTTTCTACCAAACCGTGTTGTTTTTTTGGAGGAAACAAAAACAAGGTAAGTAGGGCAGATGCCGAAATGGTTTGTCCGTCGGCCATCTTGATGTATTCTGCATCCGATTTTACAATATCAATCACCCGCTCTTTCTCGTTAAAAGCTAAACCGCCTTGTTTGTAATAACCATAAACGGTGGTTTCGCCAATATCTACTTTTCCTTTTTCGGGTTGAAGATGATTGGTAATGATGTTAAGTAAGGTTGATTTTCCAGTTCCATTTTTGCCAGCTAAGCCAATTCGATCTCCCTTTTTAAAGGTATAAGAAAAATCGTTGATGATTTTTTTATCGCCAAAAGACTGACTGACATGTTCCAGTTCTAATATTTTTCCGCCCTGTCTTGACATCTTTACATTCAACGTTACTTGCTTGTTGTCTGAACGCTGTTTGGTTTTTTCTTCCAGATCGTAAAAAGCATCAATCCTTGAACGCGATTTGGTGGTTCGTGCAGCAGGCATCCGTCGCATCCATTCGAGCTCTTTCTTCAAAAGGTTTTTATTTTTTTGGAAAGTACTTTCATCTGCAGCTTCTCTTTCGGCTTTCTTCTCCAGGAAATAGGCATAATTGCCATTATAGTTAAATATTTTTCCTCGGTCTAGCTCTACAATGGTATTGCAAACATTGTCTAAAAAGTAACGATCGTGCGTAACTAGTAGAATGGTTTTGCTTCCGGTAGTCAGTAATTTCTCCAGCCATTCGATCGTATCGATATCCAAATGGTTGGTTGGCTCGTCTAAAACATAGATTTCTGGGTCTTCGATTAACAATTTGGCCAAAGCCAGGCGTTTTTTCTGTCCCCCAGAAAGCGTATTTATTTTTTGTTGCAGGTGGTTGATGCCCATTCTGCTTAAAATAGTCTTGATCTGATGCTCGTATTCCCAAGCATTATGCTCACTTAACTCACCGTATAAGTGATTGAGCTTTTCTTCATTAGGATGCTCTTGTTCAATTAATTCTTCATATTCTCTAATCAATTGCTGTTGCTTGTTGTCCATGGAGAAAATGAAGTCGCTGATCGAGTAGCCTTCTGGAAAAATAGGCTCTTGATCGAGGAAACCGATCTTAACGGATTTGTTTTTTACTATTTTTCCTTCCAATGGCTCGAAGCGTTCGGCCAGCAGTTTAAGGAGCGTACTTTTACCGGCACCATTAATGCCAACCAACGCTACGCGCTGACCTGCATTGATGCCCAGGGTAAGATTTTTAAAAAGCCATTCTTGGTGATAGCCATGGCCAAGGCCTTCGGCTGCGATTAGTGTACTCAAAGTCTTCTGTAACGGGTTATCGGATTAAAATTGTTGCAAAAGTAATCAATAAAATCGGCCTATGGCGCTGATAATGATTGTTATGGGCAAATAGGAGGGACGAGTGACAAAAAGACTTGCAGGTGGGCTAAATTGTGATTACAGATGTATATGTGATTTTACGCAGAATTTATTCTTCAAAAGGGATAAAACCAGACAAAATCGTCTGATTTTTGGAATCGTAATATCCTATCAAAACACATGTTTATCCAGTTCTGGATATCGTTCGTCCTGCGAAAACAACTGTTGGGCAAAAGATTTTTTTATTCGAAAAAGGGGTGCTAATTTTAGAGCCGACTTAGCAATTATAATTTCATCTAAATTAACTGGCTATCTTATGAATAAAAAATTCTTGTTGCTGTGCGTAGCAATTGCTGTGCATCTGCAGTTGATTGCGCAAACCAATACGGCGAACTACATGCGTAACGACCTGATCAGTCCGTCGGCTACCGCAGGTACTCTCGGGAGATTTGGCGACGCTTCCATCAACCAGTCGAGCGGAGCGCCGAGCTTCTCGATACCCATCTTCAATGTTTCAGGACACGAACTGAGCGTACCGATTTCGTTGAGCTACAGCTACGATGGCTTTAAGCCTTCAAACCCCGTGGGCTGGACAGGCCTTGGATGGAGCCTGCAGGCCGGGGGTGTGATTACACGCCAAGTGAAAGGGAAAGTTGACAATATATCAACGTCAGGAAACAATTTCCAAGATGCAACCGTACAGAGCAAAATCAACCGGCCGATTGGAGACATCAGTACAGACCAGGCTTTTCTGGAGACTATCGCCAATGGAAACGTCGATGCCGAACCCGATTTGTACAGCTTCAATTTTTCAGGTTATTCGGGCAAGTTCATGCTCATTGGCGGAACATTTTATTGTTTTCCCTATCAGAAACTAAAGATAACAGGAAGCACATCGGGTTTTACCATTGTTACAGAAGATGGAACAAAGTATGAATTTAATGACACAGAAACCACGCAACTTAAAACCTCGGGGTCTACAGCGTATAATTCCTCTTGGTACCTGAGTTCGATTAGTAATGTCGCAGGAACCGAAACCATTAAGTTTATCTATACCAGCGAGAGCCAATATGACCAAGTTGGTACGAACAGCCAAACGTATAAGAAATTTGACGAATACTATTGGGGCGCCACCTCGACGCTCTATCCGGCTACGTATGCTACGCCTTCCAAGATCAGTCCAAAGAGATTGGTTCAGATCGTTTCAGAAAAATATACGGTGGATTTTTCGGGGACTTCGCGTTCAGACGTAGCCTCATCGGCAGCGGCGCTGAGTGCGATTTCTATATCCGACAATTCGGGCAACCAGATCAAGAACCTTAAACTGAAATACGGTTACTTCGGAACCTCGACAAACTACCTTGAAAGATACCTGAAACTCAAAGCCCTGGAAGAGTGGCCTACCAGTGGCGTTTTGGCCGACAGCGTGAAGAAACAGGTGCACAGCTTCGAATACATCGGAGAAAGTGGTGCATACCCGGACAAATCCAATGCCTTTGTAGACCATTTCGGTTATTACTTGGGAGGCAATTTCGGGGCGACCATGATCCCAGGGAATATCTATCCCGGAGGACCCAACCGCGACCCTAACCCGATAAACGCACAGACGGGTGCGCTCAAAAAAATTACTTACCCAACAGGTGGCAATACCGCTTTCGAATACGAGGGCAATGTAGCCTACAACGGCATTGATTATGTAAAAACGCTTAGTAGCCTCTCCAGCTATGTGAACAGGCCTCCTGGTACGCCATTGGGTAGCTTTGAATCAGACTTCGAGAGTGGTAAGTTTAGCATTAATTTTAATCAGACGGTAGGGATTAACCTGATTCGTAACCCAAAATCGGTTCCGTTAGATAGTTTGCCGAAGGGGTCTTTAGATGCCAGGCTGTATAGGGAAGAAGAAGAAGGGATC
>JBCNPG010000085.1:0-8562 GCA_039593445.1 Pedobacter sp. | reverse complement strand
CCTTGGTCGGGCAACAACGATCCGAGGCCGATTTGGAAGGTTTGGGACGACTTTGGCATGAAAGGCACCAAAATGATTGGTTACTGGTCGCCAAATTGCCCGGTTAAAACCAGCAACCCGCAGGTATTGGCTACGGTTTACAAAAAACAAGGCGCAGCTTTGGTGGCCATAGCGAGTTGGGCAGATCAGGATGAAAAAGTTAGCCTGAACATCGATTGGCAAAAACTGGGCATTGATCCGGCAAAAGCCAGTATCAGCATTCCAGGGGTTGTTAATTTTCAACAGGCACAACCACTCACCACCAATAGCGAAATTACGGTTCCTAAAGGCAAAGGCTACCTGATTGTAATCAAGCAAAACTAAAATAGCTAGACAGCCCCCCTGCTAAGAGCTCGGGGTTTGTCTAGAGTATATATTGTTGGCCAAACGACACCTACACCTATGAAAAAACAATTATTGATGCTTTGCTTCGGCTTATTGCCTTGTTTGGTATGTGCGCAAAAAAGGCTTTTTGTATCGCCTAATGGCAACGATACACAAACCGGTAGCCTAAACCAGCCTTTAAAAACAGTACAGGCGGCCCTTCAAAGGACGCAGCACTTTAAGGGAGAAGCAGTAGAAATACTTTGCAGGAAAGGAACTTACGTATTTGACGAAACCATGATCATTTCGGGTAAAAACTTTGCGCCTCGCTCCTTAAAAATACAGCCATATCAGCATGAAAAGGTCGTTTTTAGTGGCGCAAAAAAGGTAAATCTACAATGGGTGCCTTACCGCGACGGAATTTTTAAGGCCAGTTTGGTTTTGGCAGCCAATCCCGATAGGCTGTTCCTGAATGGAAAAGCCCAACCCATGGCGCGTTATCCGAATTTCGACGAAAAATCAAGGATTTTTAACGGAACGGCGGCCGATGCCTTGTCCAAAGAAAGGATTGCCCGTTGGCAAAATCCGAAAGGAGGTTATATTCATGCCTTGCATGCTGGCGAATGGGGTGGCTTTCATTTTGAGATCACAGGTAAGACAGGTGATAAACTGGATTATGTTGGCGGATGGCAAAACAACAGGCCTTCGCCTATGCATAAGGAACATCGTTTTGTAGAGCATATTTTCGAAGAATTGGATGCACCCAACGAGTGGTACTACAACCAGGCTGAACAGATGCTCTATTTCTATCCGCCCAAAAACCTCGATCTGCGCAAAGCCGAATTTGCCATCAGTAATTTAACCGACCTGATCCATATGGTAGGCGATCGTACAAAGCCGGTTCAAAACATTACCATTGCCGAAATAGATTTTACGCAAACTGCAAGGAGCTTTATGCTCACCAAAGAACCTTTGTTGCGCAGCGATTGGACCATTTACCGTGGCGGTGCGCTATTGTTGGACGGAACAGAGGGAATTACGGTTACGGGCTGTAATTTTTACGAGCTGGGCGGCAATGCAATTTTTGTAAGCAATTATAACAAGGACAACCAGCTCAAAGACAACCACATTTATAACATTGGGGCAAGTGCCATTTCGTTTGTGGGTAGCGCCGATGCGGTACGATCGCCCGCCTTTAGGTACGAAAATTTTGTGCCTTGGACCCAGATGGATTTTGTCAAAGGCCCGCAAAGCGATAATTACCCCCAATACTGCTCGGCAAGTGGCAATCTTATCCATCACATTGGCACTGTAGAAAAACAGGTAGCCGGAGCGGAGATTTCAATGGCAGCGCATATCACCATTAGCCATAATACCATTTATGATGTGCCTAGGGCCGGTATTAATGTAAGCGAAGGCACTTGGGGCGGCCATATCATCGAATTTAATGATGTGTTTAATACGGTACTGGAAACAGGCGACCATGGGGCGTTTAACTCTTGGGGCCGCGATCGCTATTGGCGTCCGGGAAGAAAAATCGTAGATAGTATTGTAGCGGCAAGGCCGGGGATAGAATATTTGGATGTGATCGATCCCATCGTGTTGCGCAATAATCGCTTTCAGTGCGACCATGGCTGGGATATTGATCTGGATGATGGAAGCAGCAATTACCTGATCTATAACAACGTATGTTTAAGCGGTGGATTAAAATTGCGCGAGGGCTATCACCGCACCGTAACCAATAATATCATCATCAACAATACTTTTCATCCGCATGTATGGCTCGCTAACAGTGACGATACTTTCAGCCATAATATCGTGACAACGCCTTATGCGCCTATCGGCATGAATGCCTGGGGCAAAAAAGTAGATGAAAATTTCTTTCTTTCGCAGGCTGGCTTGATGGCTTCCCAAAAACTAGGTGTTGATGCGAACAGCAGTTATGGCGATGCGCAATTTATAGCCACGAATACTGGCGATTATCGAGTAAAGCCAACTTCGCCGGCATTGAAAACAGGATTTAAGAATTTTGAGATGGATTTTGGCGTAACCCTGCCGAATTTAAAGAAACTGGCAGCCAAGCCACCGATCAGGCCTATAAAGGCCTTGGCCAGTCAGCAACAAGGTGCTACTTTGGTTTGGCTGGGGGCTACCTTTAAGAACATAGAAAGCCTGGGCGAGCGCTCTGCTGCGGGCTTGCACGACGATCATGGCGCTTTGCTGCTAAGTTTGACACCACAATCGCTGGCAGGCCATAACAAGCTCCAGAAGGGTGATGTAATTGTTGGTTGGGGCAATGAAAAGGTCAATTCTATACTCGAACTCCAGCAGCTTATTCAGAAAAGCCAATTTTTGAGCACTGCGGAGCTAAGGATCATCAGAGACCAACAGGAAAAAACACTGATCATTAAACTGAAATAAAAAAGGGGCGAAATTTTCGCCCCTTTTTTATTTCCTTTCATCCTCCCAAATCAGCTTTTCGTTTTTTCTGTTCTTTACAAAATCGGCGCACTTGCCATCGCCTTTGCCGGTAAATCCACCATCTGGATTGCAAATCAATTTACAATGGCTGTCGTACAAGGCACTGGGTATGTCGCAGCAACGGGCAGGGATATAGTAAACCTTTTGGCCGTTATAATCGTATTCATAAACCTTGGCTGGCGGATTCCACACTGCTTCGGCTTTGATGGCCGCGATCTTTTGCAAGATGCATTCGGGAGCGCTTATATTGAGCTCTTCTTTTTTACAGGTACTTGCCTGGGCAATCAGTACCAGTGCAAATCCAATTTTTAAGGCATTTAACATAAGCTTGATGTATTAGTTAAAGGTTTCCTCTTAATTCTTGTTCGCGTTCCAAAGATTCGAAAAGCGCCTTGAAATTACCGGCACCGAATGATTGTGCGCCTTTTCTTTGAATGATTTCGAAGAAAAGCGTTGGGCGGTCTTCAACAGGTTTGGTAAAGATCTGCAACAGATAACCTTCTTCATCGCAATCAACCAAAATGCCCAGGCCCTTAAGCAGTTCTATTTCTTCGTCAATTTCGCCAACGCGGTTGGGCATCATTTCGTAATAGGCTTCTGGTGGCGCGCTTAAAAATTCAACGCCGCGGGCCTTAAGTTCGGTTACGGTTTTAACGATGTCTTTGGTAGCTACGGCAATGTGCTGCACGCCTTCGCCTTCGTAAAATTCCAAATATTCTTCAATTTGCGATTTCTTTTTGCCTTCGGCAGGCTCATTGATCGGAAATTTGGAGTAACCATTGCCGTTGCTCATTACCTTGCTCATCAGGGCCGAATATTCGGTATTGATCTGTTTATCGTCGAAAGAAAGGATATTGACAAAGCCCATCACCTCTTCATACCATTTCACGGTTTCGTTCATGCGGTTCCAGCCCACGTTGCCTACGCAGTGGTCGATGTACAAGAGACCGGTTTCTGCGGGATTGTACTCGCTTTTCCATTCGCGATAGTCCGGCATAAACACGCCATTGTAGTTTTTTCGCTCGATAAACATGTGGATGGTTTCGCCATAGGTATAAATGCCCGACATTTTCACCTCACCATGTTCGTCGCTTAGGGTTTGCGGTTCCAAATAAGGTTTGCCTCCACGTTTGGTGGTTTCTTCAAAGGCGCTGTAGGCGTCATCTACCCATAAAGCCAAAATTTTTACGCCATCGCCATGCTTTTTCACATGTTCGGCAATCGGGTGGTCCGATTTGAGGGCTGTAGTTAGGATCAATCTGATCTTGCCTTGTTGCAAAACGTAAGAAGCGCGGTCGCGAACGCCGGTTTCTGGGCCTGCATAGGCCAACGATTGAAAGCCAAAAGCCGTTTTGTAATAATGGGCCGCCTGCTTGGCATTGCCTACGTAAAATTCTATATAATCTGTTCCGTTGATGGGAAGGAAATCTTGCGCCTTCGCTATTTTTTCTGCAAATGTTTGTGTGCTCATGTGGTTGTAATATTTTAAAATTTTTGGGTCGGAAGCTTTGAACTGGCAACTGCCAACTCAAAACTTATTCTACATTAATCTGCCAGCTTTTATGATAGCTTTCATCTTCAATGGCTACGGCATCTTCCGTGAGCATCAAAGGCCTGAAAGGATCGATCATCACGGCCAGTTCTTCTGTTTTTTCTTTTCCTATCGATTTTTCTACCGTTCCAGGGTGCGGTCCGTGCGGAATGCCTCCCGGATGCAGGGTGATTTGTCCTTTTACTACGCTTTTTCGGCTCATAAAGTCGCCATCTACATAATACAGTACCTCGTCGCTGTCTACATTGCTATGGTTGTACGGTGCCGGAATAGAAAGCGGGTGGTAGTCGTATTTGCGTGGCACGAAAGAGCACACCACAAAATTGTGTCCCTCAAAGGTTTGGTGCACCGGTGGAGGTTGATGCAGGCGACCGGTTATAGGTTCAAAATCGTGGATGGAGAAAGCCCAAGGGTAGTGGAAGCCATCCCAGCCCACAAAATCGAAAGGGTGGGTGCCATACACGTAAGGATACATCATGCCTTGTTTTTTGATCAATACCTTGAAATCGCCAAATTGATCGATGGTTTCCAGGTTTTGTGGCCGTTTGATGTCTCTTTCGCAATAGGGAGAGTGCTCTTCCAATTGGCCAAACTGGTTGCGGTAGCGTTTCGGGGTTCTGATGGGGCTAAAGCTCTCGATAATGAAAAGCCTGTTGTTTTCATTGTCGAATTCCATTTGGTAAATGGTGCCACGTGGAATAACCAGGTAATCGCCATATTGGAACTTGATCTGTCCAAAACCGGTTTTTAAGGTTCCCGAACCTTCGTGGATAAAAACCACTTCGTCTGCCTGGCTGTTTTTGTAGAAATAATCGGTCATCGATTGGCGAGGGGCAGCCAAGGAAATATGCAGGTCGCTGTTAACCAATACCGGTTTCCTGCTTTTCAGGTAGTCGTCTTCAGGCTTAATGTTGAAACCGATGAGACTGGTATGGCGCAGATGCTTCTCGCGGGCAATTTTAGGCTCAACCGAATAGGGTTCGCCCAACGATTTGACAATGGTTGGCGGATGGCAATGGTAAACCAAGGAGTAAAGACTTGAAAAGCCTTCTGTCGAAACCAGTTCTTCAGCGTAGAGATTGCCATCGGGTTTGCGAAAAACCGTATGTCTTTTAGCTGGGATGGTTCCTAAAGTATGGTAAATTGGCATAACTTAGGTATATTGGTTAGAATGTAATTATATAACGATAAAAACGACGAAACGTTTTTGACTGGCGCTCAGATGGAACGGCTTATAAAGAATATTGCGCAAAAATGATCTTGGATAGCATGGCATACCTGAACGCAGCGAGCACCTCGTTGGCGTTATGGTTCTGATATGAGGGGTTGTCTATCATTTTCGATGACTAAATTAGGGTTTTTAATCGACAAAGTTCCAAATTTCTTTGTTACTTTTAATCGATGGGAAACACTACTCCAAATAATCTCGAACTAGAAAAGCAACAGGTTGCCCAAGAAGCCGTAAAATTGGTCAAAAACAATGATATAGTAGGCTTGGGTACCGGCTCTACTGCAAGCTTGGCCATAACAGCACTGGCCACTCGGGTAAAAGAAGGACTGCAGGTTAAAGGCGTAGCCAGTTCTTTGCAAACCGAAGCACAGGCAAAAGCCTTGGGTATTCCCTTGTTGCCCTTGGGCGAAGTGGCTCAAATTGACATCAGCATTGACGGAGCCGACGAGTTTAACGAAAACCTGCAACTGATCAAAGGTGGCGGGGGTGCCCTGTTCAGGGAAAAAATAATGGCTTCGTTGAGCAAAAATAGGATAGTGGTTGTCGATTCGTCCAAGAAAGTAGCCCAATTGGGCGCTTTTAAGGTTCCCGTAGAGTTGGCTCCGGTTGCCTGCAGGTATGTGCTCGACCAGTTAACGGCCTTGGGCGGCAAGACACAACTGCGGTATAAAAACGATACGCTTTTTATGACCGATAACCAGAACTACATTGCCGACGTTGATTTTGGCCTGATTGCCGATCCGCAGGCACTGGCTGTACAACTCAACCAAATTGAAGGGATCTTGGCGCATGGCCTGTTTATCGGTTTGGCTACCAAGGTCATCATGGCTACAGGTGAGGGCCTGGTTGTTTTTGAGCAAAGCCAAAAAGGTTCATAATCAGTACCTATTTTAAAATGTTCGGGTAAGTCGTTGTACAGGTTAATGTAAAACGCTAGCTTTATCGCGTCATTTAGCCAAATATTATTATGAAATTAGTATCCTATAAAACCGAAGATAGAGAGCATTTGGGTGTTTTTGTAAACGGCCACATCTATAACCTGAACTCTTGCGATAAGCTGATTCCCGACGAAATGAATGCCTTTTTGCAAGGTGGGGAGGAGCTGATGGAAAGGGCAAAAAAAATCAGCCAGGCTATTACTGAAGGAACGTTGTCGCCGAAAGAAGAGATTTTTTATGAGATTTTGGCTCCGGTTCCACATCCAACTTCGTGCAGGGATGGCTATGCCTTTAGGCAACACGTGGCCGCGGCCCGGCGCAACCGTAAGGTAGACATGATTGCCGAGTTTGACCAATATCCGATTTTCTATTTTACCAATCACAATGCCATTCAAGGTCCGGGAGAGATCGAATGTATGCCAGACCATTTCCAGAAGCTGGATTTTGAATTGGAAGTAGCCGTGGTTATCGGCAAAAAAGGAAGAAACATCAAGGCCACAGAAGCCGACGATTATATTGCCGGTTACATGATCATGAACGATATGAGCGCACGTACCTTGCAGATGGAAGAAATGCTGCTGAATTTAGGTCCGGCAAAAGGCAAGGATTTTTCTACGGTTATTGGGCCGTGGCTGGTAACACCCGATGAATTGGAACCCTATAAAGTAGCCCCAAAACCTAATCACGTGGGCAATAACTATAACCTTAAAATGACCTGCAGGGTAAATGGCGTTGAGGTTTCGGCAGGTAACATGGCCGATATGGATTGGACTTTTGCCGAAATTATAGAGCGTTGTGCCTACGGGGTCGATATTTTACCGGGCGATGTGATCGGTTCGGGCACCGTGGGAACGGGATGCTTTTTGGAACTGAACGGTACCGGACTGCTCCATGATCCGAACTACAAAGTGCAATGGCTGCAACCCGGTGATATTGTAGAAATGGAAATTACAGGCTTGGGTGCCCTGAGCAATGTAATTACCCAAGTAGATACGGATTTTTCGATTTTGGCGCTGAAAAAAAAATTAAAATGATTTAAGGTTGGAAAGTTGAAATGTTGTGGTGTTTGAAAGGAGGTGAGGCATGGGTAAGATTGAAAGATTTGAAGATCTTGAAATTTGGCAATTAGCCAAGAAAATTGCGGTTGATACCTATTGGATTTCGGATCTTGAACCCATTAAATCAGATTTCGGCTTAAAAGACCAATTAAGAAGAGCAGCAATGTCAATGTCTGATAATGTTGCCGAAGGCTTTGAGTATAACAACAACCCTGACTTTATCCGTTTTCTTATCTATGCAAAAGGCTCTTCGGGCGAGTTCCGAAATAAAATCATTGTTTTAAAAGAAACAAGCAAATTAAGCGAAGAGCACTATATAGCTTTATATAAGATGAGTATCGAGTTCTCTTCAAAAACCAAACGGTTTATAGATTATTTGAAAAATTTTGAAGCCACCAAAAAATCAAAGAACAAAATACCGAAAAATAGCCTGTAAAACGTTACAACCTTACAACCTTTAAACTTTCCAACCTTCCAACCCCTTTTCCAATGCTAACCCTAAACACCGCAGATCTTTCGCCAGTACAATTACAAAACTACCTGCAATATGCCATAGCGCCTAGGCCGATTTGTTTTGCCTCGACTATTGATGCCGACGGACAAGTTAACCTCAGCCCGTTTAGCTTTTTCAATATGTTTAGCACCAATCCGCCGATGTGCATTTTTTCGCCGGCACGCCGGGTTCGCGATAACACCACCAAGCATACTTTGGAAAATGTGCTGCAGGTTAAGGAATGTGTCATCAACATCGTAAACTACGCCATGGTGCAACAAACCAGTTTGGCCAGTACCGAATATGCCAAAGGTGTAAACGAATTTGAAAAGGCAGGCTTCGGCATGGTCGAATCGCTTACCGTAAAGCCCCCAAGGGTAGCAGAAGCGCCGGTACAGCTAGAATGTGTGGTAAAGGAAGTTATTGCCTTGGGCGACCAGCATGGT
>JBCNPG010000084.1:0-8604 GCA_039593445.1 Pedobacter sp. | reverse complement strand
TGGCTTTACCATTTAAATAATCTTTTTGGTTCTGGGGTACCGGAAGATCAACACTTGCCGTTGCATTGGCTGGAATGACAAAATGATAGGTGAGCAGAGGCCCTTTTTTCTCCCATCCCGACACGATTTTGCCATAAGGGCCATCATGGCTAGCCTCAAAGCTAGCCAAGCCCTCAACCACCTGGGGCCGCAACAAGATATGCTTAAAGCCCGGTTGCGTTTCGTCGGGTTTAATGCCTCCCAGCGATTTGTACCACCAGGCACCAATTTCACCAAACATGATGTGGTTGAGCGAAATATCGTTTTTCGATTGGATGTTCCAGTTTTCGTACAGCGTAGTGGCACCATTTTCGATCCACCAGCCCCAGCTCGGAAAGGTTCTTTGGCTGGCCAGCTGATAGGCAACTCCGCCAAAACCGTTATCGCTCAATGCCGATAGGATGGCTTTTGTACCTAATAGGCCCACATCTAAGTGGAAGTTGTCTGCAGCTACGCGTTTAGCCAGGTTTTCGGCCACGCGGTGCTTCATGTTATCGGGAACCAAGCCCCAGAATAAAGGTACGCTCAGTTCGGTTTGCAGTCCCGAACCATATAAGCCGGTAGTTTGGTTGAGGTACTTGGTATTAAAAGCGTTTTTAATTTTGCTGGCTAGGGCCGAATAATACTGATAATCGGCAGTTTTGCCCAGAATTTTTGCCGTTTTGGCCAAAATAAGCGCATCTGCATAGTAATAGCAGGTAGAAGTCAGCTCAACAGGCGATGCCGATTTCACAGGCACCCAATCGCCCAAGCCCCAGGTGGTTAGGCCACTAGGATAGGTTTCGTTGATGTGGTTGACGTAACGTCGGATATTATCATAGTTGTCTTGCAGGATTTTCGTATCGCCATAAAACAGGTAGATGTTCCAAGGAATAATGGCAATGGTACTTGTCCAGTCGGGCCCGTTGCCCCACTCATAGCCCCAGCCATCGGTAGGGATAATGGAAGGCAAAACCCCGTTGGGCTGTTGTTCGTCGCGATGATCGGCCAGCCATTTTTCGTAAATGGTAATGCCGTCAAAGCCGTACAATCCGGTTTCTATGGCAATTTGCGCATCCCCTGTCCAGCCGTTTTTTTCGCGTTGCGGACAATCGGTAGGATAGCCAAAAAGATTAGACAAGTAGGAATTATTGGTGGCAAACTGCAATTTTTCGATAAAAGGATCGCTGGCTTTGATACTTCCCGCTACAGGCACATCACTGTGCATAAAATAGCCAACTAAATCTTCTTTGGCCAATTGGATGGGGGTGCTGCTGCTGACCTCTACATATTGAAAGCCTTTGTAATTGAAATGGGGCATAAAGCTTTGCTCGCCCTTGCCATTTAAGATCAGGATATCAGTTTGGAAAGGGTCCTGATTGTCGGTTGGGCGGTAATGGACATCGATGTTAGACAAATCTACATGTCCGTTTGGGTAAAGCCTTTCGCCATGTTTGAGCTTAACTATGGTGCCGGCAGGGCCATTCAGTTTGATTTGGCTTACGCCCGAAATATTGCGGCCCAGATCGAAAACATACGTGGTATCGTCCAGTTTTTTGAGGCTAATGGCCTTGATTGCGGTTACGTTTCGCACGGGATGCATGGCTTGGGCTACGATTTGCGAAGAAGGTGCAGAGCGGAAAATAACGTTTTTCCATTTGCTATCGTCAAAATTACTGGTATTCCAGCCGGGTTGCTCCAAACGCGAATCATAATGTTCGGCCGTATAAATGCTGTTGAAAATGATAGGGCTGAGGTCGGTTTTCCAGTCTTTGCCCGATTTGATGGTTTCTATGGAGCCATCGGTATAGGTGATCCTTAAATCCAGGCAAAATGTAGGCCTGTTGCGCCAAGGCGCACGGTCGAAATACCATACCGCAGTTGATTGATGATTGTACCAGCCGTTGCCCAGCAATACGCCAATGGCATTTTTTCCTTGCCGAAGCTGCGGGGTTACATCGTAGGTTACGTATAAATTTCTCCTGTCGAAACGGGTGTACATCGGGTCGAGCCTATGGTTGCCCACCTTCTCGCCATTTAAGGAGAGTTCGTATAAGCCTGCAGCCGCAATGTAGGCCCTGGCCGATTTGATTTGTTTCTTGGCTTCGAAAACTTTCCTGAAATAGGGTGCGGGTTTAAGCTTGATCTGCTCATTGTCGGCAATCCAGGCACCTTGCCAGTTTTTTGGGGTTATCATGCCTATTTCAAAGCTGGCTATCTTTGCTGCGCTAGACTTTTTTTGGTGCTGGTCGGCGATATCGATGCGCCAATAATATTTGGTAAAAGGTTTTAGTTGCGGGCCCGAATAAGTTTTAAGCTGTGCACCGGTTTGTAGCCATCCGGTAGTCCAAATGTTGGCCTTGCCTTGTGCTAGGGCTAAGGAGTCGGTGCCCAGCATTAATTGGAAAGCGGTTTGTTTGGCACCGGTTCTGGTATCTGCCATTTGCCAGGTAAAACGCGGGTTGGGGTTGTCTAAGCCTATCGGATTGATCAGGTATTCGGTTTTAAGCGCAGTTGCGGTAAACGATTGGGCGTAAGCGCTTGCCATAAAGACGGTAAAAATCGGCAACAGCAAAACAGGGAAGAATCTTGGCGACATTGGTTGAGGTTTAATTGCTAACTAAGGTATTAAAATTATGTTTGATAGAAGATATTCCCGAACAACTAAAAGTTTAGCTTAAAAAGCTTATATTTAAGTGCCTAACTATTAACAAAATGAAAAAACGTCTCTTTCTGCCGGTGCTTTTTGCAATTGGTTTGATGGTGCTGTCTGGGTTTTTAAGCAAAGACGATAGTGCCTTGAGCTCCTTTATCGAAAAGCTTGAGCAATATACCAGCAAAAATCCCCAGGAAAAAGTACACTTGCACCTGGATAAGCCTTATTACAGCATCGGAGAAGACATTTGGTTCAGTGCCTATGTGGTTAATGCCGAAGAGAATAAGCTTTCGCTGTTGAGCAAGGTGCTTTATGTAGACATTGTAGATGAAAATGGAAAGCTTAAAAAAACACAAGTACTTCCTTTGGAAAACGGACTGAGCAATGGCCATATCGATCTGGCTGATACCACATTTAGGGCCGGAACCTATCAGCTGAGGGCATACACCAATTGGATGCGCAATTTTGATGAGGATTTTTTGTTCAGGAAAGAAATCAATATTGGCGATGCGCTTCATGATAAAGTGATGGTCGACACCAAATTTGAACTGAACCCAAGCCCCAGCGGTACCGCATTTAAAGCCATATTGAGCTATACCAATTTAAACAACGAGCCCGAAAGCAATAAAGAAGTGAGCTATAACCTGGTTTACGAAGACAATAAGCTGTTTAGCGGTACGGGCAAAACAGATAGCAAAGGTATGATTACGGTGAGCTACAACCTTAAAAAAGACTATAAGCTGAGTAAGTTGTTGCTCAATACGGTGTTTAACAAAAATGACGCTATTAAAGTTGCCAGAACGACGGCTGTAGTAAGCCAGGCCAAAACAATCGATCTCCAGTTTTTTCCGGAAGGTGGAAATTTGGTCGATGGTATCCGTTCGAAGGTGGCTTTCAAGGCTGTCGACGAAAGCGGAATGGGTACGGCTGTTGAAGGCTATGTTGAAGATCAGGATGGCAAAAAGGTAGCTGCTATCAGTTCAGCGCATTTGGGCATGGGACTTTTTGCACTTACTCCTGTTTCGGGACAGCTATATACGGCGGTGATTGGTAAAGATGGCGAACAAAAACGTTATTCATTGCCATCGGCCCTGCCGTCAGGTTATGTGCTGAGCCTAAATCACTTGGATGACGAAAACCTGTTGTTGCGCATCAATTGTTCGGCGGCACTGGCACAAGGTAATGAAGTGATTGTAGTGGCCCAATCGAACGGGGTGATCAAGTATACCACCAAAATCAAACTGGATAAGGATGCGGTTTCTTCCAAATTGCCTAAAAACATATTGGCTGAAGGGATTGTGCAGTTCACGCTTTTCACCGCCAACATGTCTCCTTTGGCAGAACGGCTAGTGTTTGTTCATCGCAATGATGGTCTTAATGTGAAGTTGAATACCCCTAAAGAAAGCTATGGCAAAAGAGAACAAGTTAACTTATCGTTGCATGTTGAAGATGCCAAGGCAAATGGAGAAGTGGGCAGCTTTTCGGTATCGGTAGTTAACCAAGACAAGGTAAATCAGGTAGAAGATAACGAAACAACCATTCTTTCAAACCTGTTGCTGACCTCCGACCTTAAAGGAAACATAGAAAAACCCAATTACTATTTTACGGCTATTGATGCTACCAAAATCAGGAATTTGGATTTGCTGATGCTTACTCAGGGTTGGCGCAGGTTCAAGTGGAGCGACGTGATGCAACCCGAGAGCCATGCCGATTTCAGGTTTAAAACCGAATCCAGCCTTGCGATCCATGGCACCATTGTTAACCTCAACAACAAGCCCATTCCCTATGGCAAAATCAACTTGTTTGTGCCGAGCACCTTGTTGCTGCTTGATACCGTGGCCGATGCCAATGGACGTTTTGTTTTCAACGATTTGGTTTTCCCAGACAGTACTACGGTTATTTTGCGCGCCAAAAATGCCAAAGACCGCAATAATGCACAAATATTAATAGATAATAGGGTAGGATTGGCCAATATGCCCTCACCTCAAAACAACGCGGCGAAAGATGCCGTATTTGTAAGCTATCTTGCCGCTGCGCAACAAAGATTTAGCGAATTGGGCAAATATGGTTTGATCAACGGCAGCATTTTGCTTAAGCCGGTAGAAATCAAGACTTCCAGAAATCCGCCTATCTATAAATCCGCGCTTCCGAGCATAAGCCCGCCAGATTATACCATAACGCCAGATAAGCTGCAGTCTTCAACCAACGTGCTCAATTTTTTTACGGGCATGGCTGGCATCACAGTAAGAAACAATATTATTTATGGACGCAGAAAAGGGATGGAAGGCCCTATGTTGTTGCTTTTAGATGGAAGACCCATTAAAGATGCAACGATCATCGATCCGAGTACTTTGGCCGGCATACAGATTATTAGGGGAGGGACTTATTCTTCAGGCGTAGGATTGAATGTGCAGGAACCTATTGATGCCGTAGTGAATGGGCCACAGTATAAGGGCCTTACCAATGTGATGAGTTCGGCTTATGGAATTGTATTTTTTACCACCGATTGGAGGGCTAAATCAAAACTGGCTTTGGGTTTAAGCAGGCTAAAAACCGGCTATACCCTGACCAAGGAATTTTATGCTCCAGCCTATGATGTGCCCAACCAGAATAGGGAAATGGCCGATTTGAGGTCGACCATCTACTGGAAACCAGACCTGATTACCGACGAAAAAGGCAATGCCAGCCTCAAGTTTTTTACGGCTGATGAACCGGGCAAATACCTGGTCACTTTAGAAGGTGTTGCTTTGAGCGGACACCTGGTCAGGAAGAGTTACAGCTTTACGGTAAAATAAAAAAGCCCCTCCAACTGGAGGGGCTTTAAGCTATTTAGTTTTGGACGTTAACCCAATACTTCTTTTAGTCTTTTGGTTTGGTGATCAGCCAGTTTTTGCAACGGACCGGCCGCCAACATTTTCATCATCATGTTCAAATCGGCTGAGATGATGTGTTTAGCGGTAGTGCCTCCATTTGCGTTGGGAGCTACGGTCCATTTCAGCTCCACATCAAAGGGCGCTTTTTCTGAAGGAACAGCCACAATCTCGCTGTTAGGGATGCGGTTAGCAATTTTGATGGCCAATTTTGCCATGTTTTGGATGGTAAAACTGGCTTCATCGGCAGTAGACGACCAATTATAGATATTTTCAGGCATTAACTGTTGGTGATTGTTCAAATCTTCCAAAAAATTATAAACCTTGTCTATAGGCAGATCTAGTTCAACGGTACTTTCAATAATGGTCATAAGTATATTTTTCTGTTAGGTATCGAAAAATCGTACCAAATTTTTTATTCTGCGCTTATGGCAATGTCTTTGCCCCAAGTTGAAGGGGTTTCGCGCCATTTGTTCAGCAAATTGATTTCGTTTTGGGCAATAAAGCCATGTTCTCCCGCATAACTGATCAAAGTAGGGTAGTTAGACAGGGTAGAATAACGGCATTTGGCCTCGGCAAAGTTTTGGTCTGCTTGGTCAAAGCCATAAGTGAAAATAGCAACCAAGCCTGCAACCGATAGGCCAGCAGCGCGCAAAGCCTCTACAGCCTGCAAGCTGCTTTTTCCGGTAGAGATCAGGTCTTCGATTACCACGACGCGTTGGCCTTCGATGATTTCGCCTTCGATCAAGCTTCCGGTACCGTGCTCCTTGGCTTTTGAACGTACATAAATGAAAGGAAGGCCCAGTTCTTGGGCAACCAAAACACCTTGCGGAATACCGGCCGTAGCCACGCCAGCAATCACATCAACCGCACCATATTCTTCTTGGATCAGTTGTGCAAGCTTTTGGCGGATGTAGGTTCTCACGGCAGGATGCGACAATGTAATCCTGTTATCGCAATAAATAGGGGATTTCCAACCCGAAGCCCATGTAAATGGATTATTAGGTTGTAATTTAATTGCTTTAATTTGTAATAAAAATTCAGCTACCTTTAATTCAATATCACTTTTATTATACATGGCTCAAAAATACAGAATTTATATTAACGATAACACCCTGTTTATCGCAGATACTGTACCCAGACAAATAGATAAAATCCAACAGCTTGATACAGAGGATTTTGATTTTCCAACATTTTATAGAAACCTCAAACTGAGCAAGCAGAAAAATTATGTGCTGATCAGCAGGAAGCCCAAGGAGCTTTTCCAGGCCATCAAGAAAAAGCTGACCGTGATCAAGGCGGCCGGCGGATTGGTAGAGAATGCCAATGGCGAATTCCTGTTTATTTTCAGGAATAAAAAGTGGGATCTGCCAAAGGGAAAGGTAGAAAAAGAAGAAAAAATCAAAACGGCTGCGGTGAGGGAAGTAGAAGAAGAATGCGGCGTTAAAATTGAGAAACGCGAGGACCGCCTGTGCAAAACCTATCATGTGTACGAACTGGGAAACAAGTTGATCCTTAAGCGCACCAGCTGGTATAAAATGTGGGTGAAAGGCTCGCCTAAATTGGTGCCTCAAAAAGACGAAGGCATAACCAGTGCTGTTTGGGTCAATCCTTTAGGCATCCAAAGCAAAATCAAAAATACCTATCCGCTGATTTTGGACGTATTGAAAGCAGAAAATCTGGTTTAGCCTAGAGCAATAGGGGAATGGCCGGTCTGTTTCCCATCTCTAATCCTTGATACGGCTATTTACCGTTGGCTTATAAAAATGCCAAAGCTTCTCGGGGTACAAATGGAGCCACGTTGCCTTTGTTGCGTAAAATGTCGCGCACAATGGTGGAGCTGATGGCCGAAAATTCGGGTTTGCTGAGCAACAGGATGGTTTCTACGTCGGGCATCATGGTTTGGTTGATTTGGGCAATTGCACGTTCGTATTCGAAATCGGCAGCCGAACGAATACCCCTGATCATGTATTTGGCCTCTATTTTGGCGCAAAAATCAACGGTTAGCCCTTCGTAGAGCTGTACTTCTACATTGCTGGCCGATTGAAAAACGGTTTTGACGATTTCTTCCCTTTTTTCGGCCGAAAGAAAATTCTGCTTGGAGCTGTTCAATCCAATACCCACCACAATCCGGTCAAACAAAGGCAAAGCCCTCTTTAAAATATCCACATGAGCAATGGTAATCGGATCAAATGAACCCGGAAATAGCGCTATTTTCATATCCAAATATATCATTTTGTTCATGAACAGAAAAAAGGCCGTCAATTTTGCGCAGGGCACAATCGGCCAATAGGGCTAAATGCGTCCGGTTAAATTACCGGATCGAAAAAACTAAAGGAAGAATTACCGTATTTCCGGGTATGCGAATAGCCGGGCTGTTGTTCCAATTTAAGCAAGGGCGGATGCTCTACGATAAGCACGCCATTGGGTTTGAGCAACTTGTTTTGGGCCACCAATTGGGGCAGGAGCGGAATATTGGGTAAATCGTAGGGCGGATCGGCAAAAATAATGTCATAACGGTTATGCTCTTGCGCCAGGTACTTGAACGCATCGGCTTTTTGCGCATCAATTTCGCTTAGGCCGTATTTGTCGGCAACAGACTTGATCCAGGCTACGCAACCCGGATGTTTGTCAACAGTTCTCACTTCCTTAATGCCGCGCGAAGCAAATTCGATGCTTACGCTACCGGTTCCACTAAACAGGTCGAGCACCGAGCAATCTTCAAAATCGTAAGTGTTGTGCAGGATATTGAACAACGCCTCCTTGGCCATGTCTTTGGTTGGCCTAACAGGCAGCCTGGCTGGCGCATTCAATTGTATGCCCCTTAATTTTCCGCCTATTATTCGCATTGGTCAAGCGCTAATAGATTGCTATAGTAATGGCTTGGCATGTCGTCTAAAATGCCTTGGTTAAGCTCGGCATGTCCATTGATGAATTGGGGTTGCACAAAATACTTCGAAAGACAATTATACCTTTCGTCGCCTTCATGCACAATGCCACTCAAAAACAGCGGTGTTTCTTTGGGCTCAATGCCAAGCTGGTTGATCATCAGCAGAAGGT